>NZ_DAMAGB010000011.1:83098-97576 GCF_031995485.1 Janthinobacterium sp. | reverse complement strand
GGGGCAGGGCGCGTTTACGGGGCTGTATTTCAGCGAGGACGGCGACGTACCCGCCGAGCTGCTGGCGCTGACCGCAGCGTTGCCGTTGCATCTGGAGGCCGTACCTGCTTCATCGCCGCTGCTTGCGCTGTTCGGCGCACGCGTCGGCAGCCTGTACCTGGTCCGTCCCGATGGGCATGTGATGGGGCGCTGGCATGAAGCAAGGGCAAAATATGTGATTGATGCGCTTTCAGGGGTATTGCTGGATTAAACCCCTACCGTAAATTCCGGGGTCGGACCCTCAGGGTCCGACCCCAGCTGTTCCGCCTTTGGGGTTGAAACAGCAAACACTGCAAGCAGGAGACAAACAGCATGACCGATATCGAACTGGACAATCTGTACACCGAACTGTGCCACACCATGGGCGGCATCGGCGAGCAGCGCGCGCCGCTGTTCCTGGCGCGCTTTGCGCTGCTGGCGATGGGCGCCATCGGCAACGCCGAGGTGGTGCAAGGCCTGCTGCACGACGCGGCCGACGGCATTGGGGACCCGGCATGACGGCCGCCCGCTACCAGAGCGGCTTCGGCAACGAGTTTGCCACCGAAGCGGTGGCCGGCGCCTTGCCGCAGGGCCAGAATTCGCCGCAGCGCGCGCCGCTGGGCCTGTATGCGGAGCAGCTGTCGGGCACGGCGTTTACCGCGCCGCGCGCGCAGAACCGGCGTTCGTGGCTGTACCGCATCCGTCCCAGCAGCCAGCATCCGCCGTTTGCGCGCATGCTCAACAGCCGCATCATCAGCGACTTCCATGCCATGCCGCCGACGCCGCCGAACCAGCTGCGCTGGGACCCGCTGCCGCTGCCGACCGTGCCGACCGACTTTGTCGACGGCCTGGTGACGATGGCCGGCAATGGCAGCGCGGAGACCATGAACGGCTGCGCGATCCACGTGTATGCGGCCAACGCGTCGATGCAGCGCTGCTTTTATTCGGCCGACGGTGAACTGCTGATCGTGCCGCAACAGGGCAGATTGTCGCTTGCCACCGAACTGGGCGTCATCGAACTGGAACCGCAGGAAATTGCCGTTATCCCGCGCGGCGTGCGCTTTCGCGTCGGCCTGCCGGACGGTCAGGCGCGCGGCTATGTGTGCGAAAACTTCGGCACGGCCTTCCGGCTGCCCGACATGGGTCCGATCGGCTCGAACGGGCTGGCCAACGCGCGCGATTTCCTGACGCCCCATGCGGCCTACGAGGACAGCGACGCGCCATGCGAGCTGGTGGCCAAGTTCGGCGGCCACCTGTGGCGCACCGAACTGACCCATTCGCCGCTGGACGTGGTGGCCTGGCATGGCAATTACGCGCCGTACAAGTACGACTTGCGCCGCTTTAACACCATCGGTTCGATCAGCTACGACCATCCTGACCCGTCGATCTTCCTGGTATTGCAGGCGCCCAGCGAGAACCCGCTGTTCGGCAATATCGACTTCGCCATCTTCCCGCCGCGCTGGCTGGCCGCCGAAAACACCTTCCGGCCACCGTGGTTCCACCGCAATGTGGCCAGCGAATTCATGGGCCTGATCCACGGCGTGTACGATGCCAAGGCGGCCGGTTTCGTGCCGGGCGGCGCCAGCCTGCACAACTGCATGTCCGGCCACGGCCCCGATGCGCAGACGTTTGACAAGGCTTCGAGCAGCGACACGTCGACGCCCGTAAAAGTGGGCGACACGATGGCCTTCATGTTCGAGACGCGCACCATCATCCGCCCGACGCCGTTCGCGCTCGATGGGGGATTGCTGCAGGGCGATTATTTTGAATGCTGGCAGGGGTTGCGCAGGCATTTTGAACGGTGAGTGTTGGCGGTAACCATGGTGTCGGATTACGCGCTCACGCGCTAATCCGACCTACGCCGTGACGACCGCAGGGCGGATCAGGCCGCAGGCCGCAATCCGACAACACCAGCGATGCCGCCAATCTTGTCCGTGCCCCGTGGCAATAACGAACCGGCATCTCGCGCTGGCGTGCTCTACAATTACGGATTCAGCAAGTTTTGCAGACATCCGTAGTTGAAGGGAACCCCAAGTCGTGACTTCCAAGCCGATCAAGATCGCCGCCACCGTGGCCGTGGCGCTGGCCGCAGGCGCCGGCATCTATACATTTACCCGTCCGTCCGCCAACGGTGCGCCGTCTGCGCCGGCTGTCGATACAGTCGCAGCAAAGAACGCCGCCGATGTCGCCGCCGTGTCCGCACAGCTGCGCGAGCTGCTGGCCAATTACCGCCGTATCATCGTGCTGCTGGCCGATGACGACAGCCTGGCCGACGGCGCGCGCGAGCAGGGACGCCAGGTAGGGCAGGCGCTGTTCCACGACAACCAGGAACGCATCGCCAGAATCGACGCCATGCTCGACAAATTGATGCTGCCGGCCAATCCGCGCCGCTTCGAGGCAATCGACAGCCTGCTGAGCTATATCGAAGCCGATCCGGGCCTGTACGACGCCGACCGCTTGGCGTTTCGCGAGCTGCTGCAGGGCCTGCTGGCGGATGTGGCCAAAGACGGCTCTTTGCCGGCGATCAAGCTGCACAAGCGCATTTCGGAAGACCTTGATGCGCTGGCCGAGATCGAGCGCAATTATGAAAAGGAAATCCGCCAGATCTTTGGCAACTTGGGCCAGCGCGCGATCGAACTCAAGCGCGAACGCTGGGACGACTATGTGGCGCAGCTGAAAAAGCAGTACAACCGCGAACAGATCCTCAAGGACAACGGCATCGTGGTGCCGTACGCCTCGCCGCCGCCGGGCACCTTGCCCGAGCCGAAGCCGGCCGTGCCAAAAGAGGACGCGGAAATCTTCGGCCTGGCCTTGCCGAAGAAAACCATCGTCCTGAGCTTCGACGACGGTCCGCACCGCCAGTACACGGAAGAAATCAGCGCGATCCTCAAGCAATATGGCGTGCCGGCCGTGTTCTTCAACGTGGGCCGCAACCTGGGCAGCCTCGATGCGCAAGGCAAGGCCAGGCTCAATGCCGGCGCGGAGGTCAGCCGCAAGCTGATGAAAGAGGGCTATGCCGTGGGCAACCACAGCTTCAGCCACGCACAGCTGTCCAAGCAGACCGGGGACAAGCTGAAAGGCGAGATCCTCGGCACGGACACCTTGTTGAAAGCCATCAGCCCGGAGCGCGCCGCATTGTTCCGCTTCCCCTATGGCGCGCGCAACAGCGAAGGCATGGCCGCGCTGGCCGACGCGCATCTGAAATCCGTGATGTGGAATATCGATTCGCTGGACTGGGCCGACCCCGTGCCGAGCTCGATCACCAACCGCGTGCTCGCTTCCGTCGACAAGGCGGGGCGCGGCATTATCCTGTTCCACGACATCCATGAGCGCACCGTGAAAGCGCTGCCGGCCATCCTCGATCGCCTGGTGGCCGAAGGCTATCAGTTCGCCGGCTGGGACGGCACGACGTTCAAATCGGCCAAAGCCGCCGCGCCCACGCCCGAAAAAATTCCTGTTTCCACTGGCTACGGCAATTCCTGGGCGGTGGTGATCGGCATCGACCAGTATGCCAAGTGGCCGAAGTTGCAGTACGCCGTGCGCGACGCCCAGGGCGTGCGCGAGACGCTGATCGACAAGTTCGGCTTTGCGCCCGAGCGCGTGGTGACCTTGAAAAACGCGGAAGCGACGCGCAACAATATCCTGGCCGCCTTCCACGACAAGCTGGCCCATGGCGGCGTGCAGAAGAATGACCGCATCTTTGTCTTCTTTGCCGGCCACGGCGCCACCCGCAAGCTGAGCTCGGGCCGCGACCTCGGCTATATCGTGCCGTTCGATTCCGACCCGGAGCAGTTCGCCACCGACGCGATTGCGATGACGGAAATCCAGAATATCGCCGAAAGCCTGACCGCCAAGCATGCGCTGTTCGTGATGGACGCCTGCTACAGCGGCCTGGGCCTGACACGCGGCGCCGGCAACAGTTCCTTCCTGCGCGACAACGCCAAGCGCATCGGCCGGCAGATGCTGACGGCCGGCGGCGGCGACCAGCTGGTGGCCGATGGCGGCCCGAACGGCCACTCCGTGTTCACGTGGACCTTGCTGCAGGGCCTGGCCGGCAAGGCCGACCTGAATGGCGACGGCCTCATTACCGCCACCGAACTGGCCGCGTACGTGGCGCCGGCCGTCTCCAGCGTGTCGAACCAGACGCCGGCGTTTGGCAGCCTGCCCGGCTCGGAAGGGGGCGACTTCGTGTTCGAGTTGCCGAGCGAAACCGAATTCCTCAGTCCGAACACGACCCAGCTGTCGACCGAAGCGATTGCCCTGAACAGCAAGCTCGACGCCACACCGGCGGCGGCCAGCGTGACGGTCAGGGACCTGCAGGGCGGCGAGCAGAAGATCGTCACGCCGGGCGCGGTGCCGGGCACGGCGCGCCAGCTGGCCCAGCGCGCCAACGACCGCGGCTTGCAGCACTACAAGGAAAAGCAGTACGACCAGGCCGAAGCGCAATTTACGGAAGCACTGAAACTGCGGCCCGATTTTGCGCTGGCGGCCAATAACCTGGGCTTCGTGTTCTACAAGCAGGAAAAATACCGCGAAGCGGCGCGCTGGTTTGAAAACACCGTCAAGATGGACCCGTCGCGCGCAATTGCCTACCTGAACCTGGGCGACGCCTATTTCAAGGCCGGCGATGGCGCCAGGGCCAAGGTGGCCTATAAAACCTACCTGGAACTGGCGCCAACCGCCTCGACGGCGCCGGCCGTACGGCAGAAGATGGAGAAGTTGTAGGCTTGCTGGTGTCGGATTACGCTGCGCTAATCCGACCTACGCCGGGCGTAATCCGACACCATTGCTGGCGTCCAACCCGTCCGCACGAACCTCAATGCTCCTCCACCAGCTTCCTCACTGCCGCCAGCAAGCTGGTACCCGAAGCGGTGATGAACCGCGCACCGGCCGCTTCCGCTGCCTGGCCGTAGCTGGCGACCGTGTCCTTGCTGCAGTAGACAATAATCGGCAGCTCGGGCTTCGCCTGACGTACCTCGCGCACGGTCTGCACGCCCGCATCCTTGACGCGGCGTCCGCCCTCCAGGCGCGCCATGTCGGTAATCAGCAGCGCATACGGCGTTTTTTGCAGCAGCGCCTGTGCCTGGGCCAGCGACTGTGCCAAGTCCACCTTGATGTTTTCGCGCGCCATCTGCTCGACCAGCAAGGTGTTGTTGCGCGGATGGTCGTCCAGCCACAGCACGCGGTTGGCCGGTTTTTGCTCTGCAGGCAGCCCCGTCAGGGCAGCCACTGCCGGCGGACCGTCGTCAGGCGTGCGCGCCAGCAGCAGTCCGGTAACGGCTTCCTGCAGGTCTTCCAGCGACTTCTGCTGCAAACGGCTCAGTTCCGACACCTCGATTTCCTTGCCGCTGTCCAGGCGTACCGAGTCGTTCTTGACCAGGCTGTCGGCCCGTTTGATGATGATCGACAGATAGATGCGCGTGAGCAGGTAGCCGATCAAAAAGCCATGCACGGAAAAAAACAGCATTACGCCGCCGATGATGGCCTGCGCCGTGGGCAGGTCGATATGCAGGCTGGGGGCAATGAAGTCGGCCACGCCATGCGCCGTGCCGGGCAGGCTTTTCAGTTCGATCAGGCCGACGCCGATAATGATCTTGGTCAGCCAATCCGACACTTCCACCAGGTTGGAATTGATTTCCATTGGCGAGGGCGTGCCGGTAAACAGCGTGTTGCTGGCGTTAGGCGGCACTTCCGTTGCGGCAGGCACATCGACTGTTCCCGATGGCACCGTGCGCGGTATGCCAAACAAAAATCCCAGCAGCATGCCGCTGACGCAAAAGCCCAGGCTCCATAACAATGCCGGCACGGCCTGGTAATACGGCGGAAACAGCGCGCCACCGAGTACCGCCAGCAGACCTGCCAGCAAAATTGACAGCAGGATATACGGCAGTACGTCGCGTTTCGGGATGGGTTTGCTTCTGGCCGGCTTGACGGCGCTGTCGGTCGTGTCCATCACCCCTCCCAAAGAACAGATAGTTGAATCCAGAACAGCTGCTTGTTGCGTATATGTCAAAATGGCTGGCGCAGAAAGCGGGCCGTTCTGACATCATAAAAACTGGAGACAACATGCGTTTGAGAAAAAGCAAACTGGCAGTCGCTTGCGCGCTGGCGCTGCTGGCCATGGCCCGCCATGCATCGGCCCAGCAGGACGGCGGCGCCACTGCCGATGAAACGCGCACCGTGCGCGTGGCCGGCCATTACGACAACGCCGTCGGCACCTCGGATGCGGCCAGCCAGGGCGTGATCACGAACGAGCTGATCGTCAACCGGCCCGCCTTGCGCACCGGCGAATTGCTGGAATTCGTGCCCGGCCTGATCGTCACCCAGCATAGCGGCGATGGCAAGGCCAACCAGTATTTCCTGCGCGGCTTCAATCTCGATCACGGCACCGATTTCGCCACCCATGTCGATGGCATGCCCGTCAATATGCGCACGCATGCGCATGGCCACGGTTATTCGGACCTCAATTTCCTGATACCCGAACTGGTGCAGCGCATCGAGTACAAGAAGGGGCCGTATTTTGCCGGCGAGGGCGACTTTGCCTCGGCGGGCGCGGCCCGCATCCGGCTGATGGACAAGCTGCCGCAGGGGCAGGCCAGCCTGTCGGTCGGGCAACACGGCTATCTGCGCGGCGTGGTCGCCGATTCGTTTCCCGCAGCGCAGGGCACGCTGCTGTACGGCCTGGAGCTGAACCGCAACGACGGTCCGTGGGACAGCCCGGAGCGCGTGCGCAAATATAGCGGGCTGCTGCGCTACAGCCAGGGTACGCAGGATGACGGTTTCAACGTCACCGCCATGGCGTATAAAAACAGCTGGAATGCCACCGACCAGGTGCCGCTGCGCGCGGTCGAATCCGGCCTGATCGGCCGCTATGGCGCGCTCGATTCCAGCGATGGCGGCGACACCTCGCGCTACAGCCTGGCTTACGCCATGCGCAAGCGCCTTGACAGCGGCCTGTTCGAATTCGACGCCTATGTGATCCGCTCGCAGCTGGACCTGGCCAGCAATTTCACCTATTTCCTGGCTGATCCGGCGCTGGGCGACCAGTTCCAGCAGAGCGAACGGCGCACGGTGGCCGGCGTGAATGCCAGCGAGAGCTGGAACACGCAGCTGGCCGGTTTTGCCATGCGCAACAAGATCGGCCTGCAGGCGCGCTATGACAGGCTGGCACCGGCCGGCCTGTACAACACGGTCGGCCGCGTCCGGCACGGCACGGTACGCGAAGACCGTGTGCGCGAAGGCAGCGCCGGCCTGTATGCGGAAAACAGCACGCAGTGGCTGCCGTGGTTGCGCTCGGTGGCCGGCCTGCGCCATGACGCCTACCGTTTCAATGTGGCCAGCAGTATCGATGGCAACAGCGGCAAGGCCAGCGACAGCATCACTTCGCCCAAGTTGTCGCTGATCGCTGGCCCGTGGAGCAGGACGGAACTGTTCGCCAACTATGGCAAGGGCTTTCACAGCAACGACGCGCGCGGCACCACGCAGACGCGTTTGCCGGACGGCAGCGCTTCCGAGCCCGTGACGCCGCTGGTGGCCACGCGCGGCATGGAACTGGGCGCGCGTACGGAATGGCTGCCGGGGCTGCAAAGTTCGCTGGCCGTCTGGCGCCTCGATATCGACTCGGAACTGCTGTTCGTGGGCGACGCCGGCGAAACCGAACCGAGCCGCGCCAGCCGCCGCCACGGCGTTGAATGGAACAACCACTATATTGCCGCATCGTGGCTGCTGTTCGACCTGGACCTGGCCGCCTCGCGTTCGCGGTACACGCAGGATGACCCGGCCGGCAACTTCATTCCCGGCTCGATCGACAAGGTGGCCTCGTTCGGCGTGACGCTCACCGACCGGGGACCATGGTCGGCCGCCTTCCAGCTGCGCTATTTCGGTCCGCGTCCGCTGGTGGAAGACAGCAGCGTGCGTTCGGCCTCGACCACGCTGGCGTATGCCCGCCTCGGCTACCAGCTCAATCGCCGGACGCGGCTGTCGCTCGACGTGTTCAACCTGTTCGACAAGCGCGCCAGCGATATCGATTACCACTATGCGTCGCGCCTGCCGGGCGAAGCGGTGGAGGGCGTGGAGGACCGCCACTTTCATCCGGTCGAGCCGAGGTCGGCACGCTTGACGCTGGCGTACGCGTTCTAGGGCCTTGCTTTGCTACACTGCCGAGATGACAGATAAATTAATACAAACCAGCAAATTTCTTTCCCTGATATTGCGCCATGCGCCGGAAACCATCGGCCTGGCGCTGGACGCCAACGGCTGGGCCGAGGTGGACCAGTTGCTGGCCCAGGCGGCCAGCCATGGCAAGGCCATCTCGCGCGAGCAGTTGCACGAGGTGGTGGCAAATGACAGCAAGACGCGCTACGCCTTCAGCGATGATGGCCTGCGCATCCGCGCCAACCAGGGCCATTCGCTGGCCGCCGTCGATATCGGCCTGCCGCCCGCGATCCCGCCCTCAAGGCTGTACCACGGCACGGCCAGCCGCTTTGTCGACGCCATCCGCGAGCAGGGCCTGCGTCCCGGCTCGCGCAACCATGTGCACCTGTCGGCCGCCGAAGACACGGCCGTCACCGTCGGCGCGCGCCACGGCAAGCCGGTGGTGCTGGCGATCGATACGGCCGCCATGCAGGCGCAGGGCCATGTGTTTCATGTGGCGGCCAACGGAGTGTGGCTGGTGGACGCGGTGCCGCCGACGTTTATTGCATTTCCATGATGTGATCTGGCACGGCCAACAATGTTGTCGGATTACGCGGCGCGGCGCGCCGCTAATCCGACCTACGCTGCTGCTTCATTCGGTTCATGGGGTGTGGATGGAAGCGGTGGCGTAGGTCGGATTAGCGCGTCAGCGCGTAATCCGACACCACCAGCGGCGCCAACAATCTTGTCGGATTACGCGGCGCGGCGCACCGCTAATCCGACCTGCGTTGCTGTGCACATCGCTTCAGATATCGAGCTTGCGCTCGCTCATCCATTTGACAATGGCCGGGTCGCGGTGCGAGAAAAAGCTGCTGGCGCCCGTTTCCAGGGTGGCGATGGCGCCCATGTCGGCTTCGTCGAGATCGAAATCGAAGACGGCCAGGTTCTCCAGCATGCGCTCCGGGCGCACGGTCTTGGCCAGCACCGCGATGCCGCGCAGCACCAGATAACGCAGCACGACCTGGCCTGCGGATTTGCCATATTTGCCGGCTATGCCCAGCAGCACGGGATTGCCGAACAGCTGGTTGTGGCCTTCGGCAAACGGCGCCCAGGCCTGCGCCTGCACGCCGTGCTCCTGCATGAATGCCACGCTGTCGGCCTGCTGGTGGAAGGGGTTGACTTCGATCTGGTTGACGGCCGGCGCGATGTCGTTGAAGGCGATGATATCCATCAGGCGGTCGCTCTGGAAGTTGCTCACGCCAATCGCGCGCAGCTTGCCGGCGCGGTACGCATCCTGCATCGCGCGCCAGGAACCGTGTACGTCGCCATACGGCTGGTGGATCAGGAACAGGTCCAGGTAGTCGAGCTGCAAACGGCGCAGCGAGGCGTCGATGGCGTCGCGCGTGCGCTCATAACCCGTATCCTGCACCCACAGCTTGCTGGTGATAAATAATTCCTGTCGCGCCACGCCGCTGTGGCGCAGGCCGTTGCCGACCGCCGCTTCATTCATGTACGAGGCAGCGGTGTCGATCAGGCGGTAACCGGCGCCTATCGCCTCGATCACGCTGCGCTCGCATTCTGCCGGGTCGGGGATCTGGAACACGCCAAAGCCCAGCACGGGCATGGTGATTCCATTGTTCAAGGTGACATGCTGCATTGCCGAGTCCTTTGCCATTGATGGTAATGACAAACAGTGTAGAACCAGCGGCGCCATTTGATTAGCGGCAATAAACGGCATGGACTTATTAGTAAATTTAATAAATGCATGCCGTACCTGCTCAACTTATCAGCTTGATATCGGCGATTCTCTCCACCAGCCAGATCACCGCCACCAGCGCGATCACCAGCGACCCCCAGGTAAACAGCTGGCGGTACAGCCAGCTTTTGCGCAGCCGCCAGGCCAGCGGCAGGAACACGGCGACGATCGCCAGCTGGCCGATCTCCACGCCCGCATTGAAGCCGAACAGGCTGCTGACCAGCGAAGACTGCGGCAGGCCCAGGTCGCGCAGTACGCTGGCAAAGCCGAAGCCGTGGATCAGTCCGAAGACAAAGGCCGCCACCGGCCGCTTGCCGCGGAAGAGGGGAAACAGATTGTTCAGCGCGGCCAGCACCACCGAGGCGGCAATGGCGGACTCGACCCAGCGCGAGGGCAGCGACACCAGCGACAGGCTGGCCAGGGTCAGGGTGATGGAGTGGGCCAGCGTAAACGCGGTGACGACCTTGAGCACATCGATAAACGCATCCTTCAACCCCAGCGGCAGAGACTGGGGTCGTACCCTCAGGGTACGACCCCGGCCTTTCTCATCGGGGGTCAGGTCGTGCAGCAGCACAGCCGGCAGCAACAGCGACAGCAAAAACAGGATGTGGTCGGTGCCGATCCAGATATGCCAGATGCCATGCTTCACGTACGCGCCGAACTGCGCCAGGCGGCTGGGCGACGCCAGCGACAGGCGCTGGCGCGGGCTGTCCGGGTCGAAAATCGCCGTTTGCGTAACGCCGTCGTGCGTGAGTTTCAGCAAGCCCTTGTGCTGGGGGTCGAGATCGGCAAACAGCGTATAGCCGATCTCGAGGCTGGCCGGTGCGCTGCTGCCGGGACAGGTCGCCGTAAAGCGCAGCACGCTGTAGGCGCCGTCCGTATGGTGGTCGATCAGCTGTTCGCCGGCCAGCAAGGAGCAGGCGCCCTGGGCAGTGGAAACCTGGAGGCGCTGCAGCGCATGGGCGGCAATCGCGGCGTGGCGCGCGCTCACCTCGTCCCAGGTCAGGGCGCCATCGCCGTTGCCATCGAGGCCGATGGCGAAATCGAGGTCGCGCAGGGCGATATCCCATTGCCCTTCGATCCTCGAGCCTTGTACGGAGAGAGCCAGATAGCTGTCGCTGGGCTTGTGGGCCTGCGCCGGCGCCAGCCAGGCGCACAGCAGGACGATCAGGACGATCAGGCGCGCGCTCACAGGGCACCTGCCTTGCGTGCCAGCGCCGTCAATGCCACGTCTTCCACCTGATGCGCAGCGATCCAGTCCAGCACCGGTTTGGCCGCCGCCTGGTCGCGCGCCGCCACGGCCGCTTCAAGCAGCACGCGCATGTCGGCCACTTCCTTCTGGATCGCCCAGTTCTGTTGCGCCAGCAGCAAGGCGCCGCGAATATCGCGCTGCAGCGCCAGCGCAAAGCGCGCCTGTTCGCGCTGATGGACGGTGTCGCCGCGCTGCATGGCGGCGTGGAAACGGGCGGCCAGCTCGGCCGTTGCTGCTTTCAATGCCGCTTGCTGACCTGGCGCCATTTGCAAGGCCAGCGCCTGGCGCAGCAGCAGGGCGTCGATGCGCTGCTGATCCTGCACCAGCTTGAGCACTTCCAGCGGCCGTTTCTGGTTCAGCAGAAAGTCGCTGTAGGCGCCCAGCAGGTAGCTGTCGCGGGGATCCTGCGCCAGCGCCTGCTTGAAGCGCGCCTCGGCCAGCGCCGCATCGCCGCGCCGCGCCGCCATTTCGGCCAGCAGGCTCAAGGCCCAGTGTTCGAGCTCGGGCGCGGTGCCGGCGCTGCGCTGGAGGGTGAGGTTCAACAGTTGTTCGCTTTTGGCGGCGCGCCCCGTCATGCCGGCCACGCTGGCGATGCAGGTGACGGTCACCAGTTGCGTGCTCAAGCCCGACAGGCGGGCGCAGCTGGCGGTGGCCTGGTCATAGTTGCCTTGCACGGTCAGCACGGTGGCCCGCGTCAGCCAGGCTTGCGCGTTGGCGGGCTGCTGCGCGATCACGGCGTCGAGATCCTGCAGGGCGGCGGGGAAATGGTGGGTGCTTTGCAAGATGGTGGCGCGCAGCAGGCGCACCGGGGCAGGTGGCGCGGCCAGCTGCCACCAGGGCGCCAGCGCCGCTTGCGCATAGCCAAGATAGCGGGGATCGGTTTCGCTGCGCGACAGGGCGATATAACGCTGCGCCAGGCTGGTGGCCAGCGCCAGGTCCTGCGGATTGCTGCTCAGTTGCGCGCGCAGCGAGCGCAGTGCGGATTGGGTGGCGTCCGCGCGGCGCGGCAGCTGTTCGATCACGGCCTTGCCGTCTTGCGGGATATACGGCGCGGCATGGGCAGCGCCGGCGAGCATGGTGCACAGGAAAAACAGGGTCTTCATCGAAGCGGCTCCATGCCAGATGTGAAAACGGGCCGCAAGAAGCGATTCCTGCGGCCCGTGCATGCCAGTGCCTTACAGCGCGACCGGTTCCTTGTCCTCCGGCGAGGTAGCCATGATGGCGTCGATGCTGACGCCTTCCTTGTCCTCGCTGGTGGTCAGGACAAGATTGCTGACTGCCACATAAAACGTGTCGAGCAAGGCCACTGGTGGCGGATTGACGCCGCCGCTGCCGCTGTCGTCATGGTGGCTGCTGTGTCCGCCACAGCCGGCTACCAGTGCTGCCACGGCCAGCGCGGCCATCAAGCTGAGTTTTTTCATGTCGTACTCCTTACAGTTGTGGCGAACCGGCGATCGGCGTTTTCAGGTAAGGGAAGCCGGCCGTAAACGAGGTTTCGTCGAGGAAGGCACCGTCCGTGAAGTGCAGGGCGCCAGCCGGCGCATCGGCCGGCGCGCAGCCGATATTGAGGGTGCACAGCTTGCCCATCGCCACGCGCAGCACCACGTCGACCACGTCGTCGCCAGGACGGCGGCCGTTCGGGAAGCCCGCATTGTCGCCGCCGATCACGCCCAGGCGGTTTTGCGCGCCCACTGCCGTGGCGGCGATCGAGGTGTTCAGGCGCAGCATTTCCGAGGCCGTCACAGTGGTCGGCTGATTCACGCCCTTGATGCCGGTCAGGAAGGTTGCCACCAGGTCATTGCGCGGGAAGTTGGTCGGCGCCTTGGCGCCAGCCGAGCCGTACAGCACTTCCACCAGCGCCGGCGCGGTGGGATTGGTGACATAGTCGGCAAACTGCGCGTCGCCCGACGGTTTGCTGGCATTGAAGCGATCCTTGTCCTTCAGGCCGATCACCAGTTCGTTCACCAACGGCATGCCGAGGCGCGATACCTGCACCCAGGCGCCGCCTTCTTTCGAGGCGGCGGTGGTGGTGCCCGGCGCAGGGTTGAGCAGGCGGCCCTGGCGCAGGCTGGCCGTGGTCCAGCCGCCGATCACCGGGTCGGCGCCGGCGGTCAGGCACGAGGTCGGCACTTCCATCTCGATGGCGGTGACGTTCTTCTTGGCCAGGTCATCCTTCGCGGCGGACTCCGCATTGGCGGCAAACTCGGTGGCCGGCGCCTTGATGTTGATCAGGTCAAAGGTTTCTCCCAGATTCACGGCGAACGGGTCCTTGCGCTGGCCGACAAACATGCGTGCCGGCGTGGCGCAGCCGGGAATATTGACGGCGTACACATGCTGGGCCGCATAGGCCGCATAGTTCGGTATCGATTTGTTGCCGATATTGTCGACCGGCTTGTCGAAGGTGGTGCCGCCGCCGCTGGCGTTGGTCACCGCCGTGCGCGTGCCGCTGCGCCGGTCGCCGCGCACCACGGTCACGCTGTAGGTTTCGCGCACGTTCAGGCCGGCAGGGTTGACCGAGTCGATGGCGCCGCCATTGATGGCCAGCGGAATCGACACTTTCTTGCCGCCCACGGTGAACTGGGCATCCTTGATGGTATTGGTGAAGCGGAACTGGAAGGTAAGGTCTTCCTTGCCATCGCCATTGTTGTCGATATGGATTTCGTACAGGGCTTGCGGGTCCATGGTGAAATAGTTCGGCCCGCCGTAGGCGTCCTGCAGCGGCACGTAGTCGGCCACCAGCGTGGTATAGGCGCCGCGGCCCGCTTCATAGCTGCGAAACATATAGAAGTCGGTGGCGTCGACCTTGGGGTTTTGCGTAATGAACGGTGCTTCGCGGTGGCTGGAAGCGAAGGCCGATGGCGCACAAGCCAGCGCCAGCAGATTGCCGAGGATGGCGGCGCCCAGTACGGTTTTCGATTGCATTAAAGACATGTCGATTCTCCCTGAATTGTTATACGCAAGAGCATTACTTTCATGGAACTACAGAGCTGCCTGACTTGTACGGATGACAATCGTGATTGGATTCAAATTCTTGCAATTTTTTTCGGGAAGAATCGGCGTCCATCGGTTTCCGGGAGCTGGCAGGCGTCCAGCCAATCTACGCGTTTCTTTTGGTGCAACAAAAATAAATATGGCGGAGACAAAAAATAATGGCAGGCTGGCCATGGTTGAAGCCGGGAAGGATTGCTGCGAGGGGCGTGAAGGAAACAGTGGCACGGCAGGAGCGCGGCGCAGCCGGTGGGAATGCGTGAGTTTGTCGCTACGGTCTCGATAGGCAGGGCCAGGAGCCGCGTCAGCCGCGCCTCGCCCGGTGTACACT
>NZ_DAMAGB010000011.1:0-83088 GCF_031995485.1 Janthinobacterium sp. | reverse complement strand
CCTAGCCCGCCCCTGTCTCGCCATGACCGACGCGCCCGCCGCAACGCCTGTTTCCGTACCTGCCATGTCCGGCGACGATCGATCGATGCGCCGCCGCTCGCTGTTCGCCGCTTGCGGCGCCCACGCCGTCCATGACGGCCTGACGGACGCGATCTATGTCCTGCTGCCGATCTGGCAGACTCAGTTTGCCCTCAGCTATGCCATGGTGGGGCTGTTGCGCGCATCGTATTCGGGCATGATGGCCGGTTTTCAATTATTGGCCAGCCGCATGGCCAGGCGCTGGGGGCGCGAACGCATGCTGGTGGCCGGCACGGCGCTGGCGGGCCTGGCCTATCTGCTGGCCGGGCTGGCAGGCGGTCTGTCGGTATTGCTGATGGCGCTGCTGCTGGGCGGCCTCGGTGCCAGCGTGCAGCATCCACTGGCCTCGTCGATCGTCACCGATACGCACGAAGCGGGCGGCGGCGTGAAGGAGGCGCTGTCGCACTACAATTTTGCCGGCGATATCGGCAAGACCCTGATTCCCGCGCTGGTGGGCCTGCTGCTGCTGGCATGCAGCTGGCAGGCCAGCGTCGGGCTGCTGGGGCTGCTGGGCCTGGCCGCCGCCGCCTTGCTGTGGCGGCTGCTGCCCAGGCCGGGCGAGGTGCCAGCCAGCCAGGCAACAGTGCTCAAGCCGAGCACGCGGAACGGATCGGCAGGCGGCTTTCATGCGCTGCTGGCCACCGGCACGCTCGACAGCGCGGTGCGCATGGGCTTTCTCACCTTTCTGCCATTCCTGTTGAAAAGCAAGGGCGCCGGCACGGCCGGTATCGGCTTGGCCCTGTCGCTGCTGTTCGTCGGCGGCGCCTTCGGCAAGCTGCTGTGCGGCTATCTGGGGGCACGCATCAGCATGATGAAAACCGTCTGGCTGACCGAATCGATGACGTCTGTGCTGATCGTGCTGGCTCTGTGGCTGCCGCTGGCCGCCATCATGGCCATGCTGCCTTTGCTGGGACTGGCGCTGAATGGCACTTCGTCGGTGCTGTACGGCATGGTGCCGGAACTGGCTGCGCCCGGCAGGCGCGAGCAGGCGTTTGCGTTGTTCTATACCGGCAGCATAGGCGGTGGCGCGGTCGCGCCGGTGCTGTTCGGGGCGCTGGGCGACGTCATCGGCGTGCCGGCGGCGCTGCTGATGCTGGCCGCCTTGCTGCTGCTGACCTTGCCGCTGGCCTGGCGCGTGCAACGGAGCTTGCAGGCTTGACGATGATACTTGCTCGCCGGCATGGCGATCGTCTACACTCGCCGCATGAAAAATTTTGAAAAGCGGCGCGACCGCTATGAGCTGTTCCGCTCGTTTGACAATCCACTCGTCAATCTCTGTTTCCAGCTCGACGTGCCGGACTTCCGCCCCTGGTGCCGGGCGCGCCAGATCCCCGTGTTTCACTTTTTCCTGTATTGCGTGCTCAACACGGTGAAGGAAAGCGATAACTTCATGTACCGCATTCATGAAGGGGAAGTGATCAGGATCGATGATTTTCCCGCGTCCTACACGGTGATCAATGACGATAACAACCTGAACTACACGCGTTTCGAAATGACGGATGAGCTGGAGCTGTTCGTCGAACGCAGCCTGGCCGCCAAGCGCATTGCCGAAGCCAGTTCAATGCTGATCAATACGGGCGAAGGGGAGAGCGTGCGCGAGCAGCGCAACAATATCTTTATCACCAGCCTGCCGTGGCTGGACCTGACGTCGATCGAACATCCGGTCTACCGCCATGCGGACGCCGATATTCCCTGCATCAGCTGGGGCAAGTTCGGACCCGCCAGGGACGGGCGCATGGCGCTACCGTTTTCGGTGCAGGCGCATCACGGTTTTGTCGATGGCTACCATATCGGGCAGCTGGCGCAGGCCATTGCGCAGCGGATCAGCACGGTCATGGCTCAAGGCTGATAGGCGCTGGGCACCTCGCCCAGCACGCGCCGGAACGCGGCCGTAAAGGCGCTGGGGCTGGCATAGCCCAGGTCCAGTGCCACGCGCGTGACGGGCTGTCCGTCGGCCAGCCGCGCCACGGCCGCCAGCAGACGCGCCTGCTGGCGCCACTGTGCGAAGCCGAGCCCGGTCTGGGCGCGGAACAGCCGCGTAAAGGTGCGCCGGCTCATGCCGGCCTGGGCCGCCGCGGCATCGAGATCGCCCTGCCGTTGCGGTTCATGGAACAGGCTGGTGCATAGCCGCGCCAGCCGCGCATCCTGTGGCAGGGGCGCGTTCAGGGGCAGCGCCGGCATGGCGGCGATTTCATCGAGCAGCAAGGCCATCAGGCGCCCGGCGCGCGACTCGTGCGCATACAGGGCGTCGATCCTGACCGCTTCGCCCAGCAACTGGCGCAGCAGCGGCGTGGCGTCGAGCACCTGGCAATGCGCCGGCAGGCCGGCCGCGCGGCCCGCTTCGCTGTCGATAAAAATATTGAGCATGGTCACCGCGCCGTGCATGCGCATGCCGTGTGCCATGCCTGGCGGCAGCCAGCAGGCGCGCTGTGGCGGCACCAGCCAGTTGCCTTGCGGCGTATGGACACTGATGGCGCCGCAGGACGCATACGCAAACTGGCCGCGCGCATGGCGGTGGCTGGGGAACTGCGTGCCGGCGGCATAGTCTCGCGCGGTGGCGATCAGCGCGCGTGGCACCTCGGTATAAAAGTCGGGCATGGCCCGAACTCTACAGTATTTGACCCGCTGCCGGAAGCGGGCCAGCGCCACCGCGCTTACCATCAGCCCTTTTTTATCTGCAAGGGCACACATGATCAACACCTATCATCGTCATGGCAACGGCGCGCATGGCGTCCTCGTGCAGCATGGCTGGTTCGGCGACGCGCGCGCGTTCGCGCCGATGGAAGCGGGCCTGGACGGCAATGCCTTCAGCTATATCTTCATGGACAGCCGCGGCTATGGCCGCATGCGCGGTGTGGCGGGCAGCCATACGATGGCGGAAACGGCGCGCGATGCGCTGGTGCTGGCAGATAGCCTGGGCCTGGACACCTTCAGCGTGATCGGCCACTCGATGGGCGGCATGGCGATGGAACAGCTGGCCCTGCTGGCGCCCGGGCGCGTGCGCAAGCTGGTGGCCGTGGCGCCCGTGCCCAGTGGCGGCGTGCCGCTCGACGCCACCGCCAGGGCGCAGTTTCTCGCCGCCGCCGGCAGCGTGGCGGCGCGGCGCGCGATTATCGACCGCAGCACAGGCGGCCGCCTGCCGCCCGCGTGGCTGGACTGGAAGGCGCGATATTCCTGGGAGCATTCCGACCAGGCCGCGTTTGCCGCCAGTTTCCTGGCGTGGGCCGGCATGGATTTCAGTGCTGATGTGAAAGCGGCCGCATTTCAGGTGCCGCTGCTGGTGCTGACGGGCGAGCACGATCCGCGCTTCGATGCGGCCCTGATGCGGCGCACGACCCTGGCGTGGTATCCGCATGCCAGGCTGGAGGTGCTGGCCAATTCGGGACACTATCCGATGAATGAAACGCCGCTGGCTTTGGCGGCCAGCATCGAGGCGTTCCTGCGCGCTTAAGCGGCCTTGCTGCGCAGGCGCAGCAAGCTCAATCCCAGCAGCACGAAGGCGCCGCCCGAGATGCGATTGAACAACCTGGCGCGGCCGGGGCTGGCGAGCTGGCTTTTCAGCAGGCGCGCCAGGTTGGCGTAGACCAGATGGGCCAGCATGGCGCAGGCGACGAACGAGGTGGTCAGCACGGCAAACTGGATCCCCACCGGCTCGCCGGGGGCGATAAACTGCGGGAACAGCGCCGAGAAGAACAGGATCGCTTTCGGGTTGGTCAGCGCTACCGTCAACCCCTGGCGGAACAGTCTTGCGTTGGAATTCGGGTCCGCTGCGCGCGCCTGCGGTGCCGCGCTCGGCGCGGCCACGATGCTGGTCTTGCTGCGCCACTGCTTGATGCCCAGGTACACCAGATACAGCGCACCGGCCAGTTTCAGCAACATGAAGGCGGTAGCCGAGGTGGCCAGCACCACGCCCATGCCGGCCATGGCCACGCCGGAAATAATAAACAGGCCGACGCCATTGCCCAGGCTGCTGATCATGGCGCGGCGCGGGCCGACGGCAATCGCATTGGAAATGGCGAGCAGCACGGCCGGGCCGGGCGAAAACGTGACAAGCAGGGCAACGCCGCAAAACAGCAGCCAGTTAGAGAAATGCATGAGAGTATCCGGGATATGTTCGACGGACCCTCATTGTACGAAGTATACGGCCGGTTGTCCCGCAATGATCGGCTCAGGCAGGGCGTTCGGGTGCCTCCTCGCCGGGAAGGGGCAAGCCTTCGGAGCGGGCCAGCTTGACCAGGGCCTGCTCCAGGATAGCGCGTGCCCGGCCTGCCGCATGGGCCAGTTCCCGGTGCAGCAGCGAGTCTTGCGGATTGCGCCCTACGCATTGCTGGCTGTAACGCTCGAAACTGCCCAGCATGGCCAGGATATCGGCCAGGTGGCGCGGGCATTCGCATTGTACGGCGCTGGCCGCGTCGCTGATGGCGCGCAGCGCGGCGTGGTCGAAACGCGAAGGCGGCACCGGTGTGTAGCCGGGCTCGGGCGTGGTCGGCGCAGGCAGCAGCGATGACAGCTCGGGCGCCGCAGGGCGCTCGGCCTTTCTCATCGAGGTGGCGCACAGGCGCAGGATATCGGCGGGCGAGGCCGGTTCGCGCGCCAGCAGGCAGTCGTGCATGCGCAGCTGTTCCAGCGTGGTGCTGGCGCCGAAGTGGTACAGCACCACCAGCATGGCGCCGTCCGCGGCCACCCGCCGGATGGCGTCGACATGCGGCAGCACACTGTCGTCGACCTCGCCGATTTCGATCAGCACGATATCGATGGCGGCCTGGCGCAGGCTGCGCGCCGCGTCGGCCACGCTGTCCGACACGCGCACCACGTCGCAGGCAGGCATCGTGCTGCTGCCGCGCAGGTCACTCGACAAACGCATCGGCAGGCTGGCGCCGACCAGCGCCACGCGCAGCGGCCGGGCGGAAAGGGGCAGGCTGCTGGTGGACAAGCCTGCATGACTGCCCGGACCGCTCCTGAACGAGGCGTCTTCTTGGGAAGCATTCAGCAATATCGGCATAGGCCCTCGCGCGGATGATGTCATATTCATTGTAGTCCTGCCTGGTTTTGGCGCAAGCGGTGTTTGCTTGCCTTACTTGGGCCGTGGTGGCGTGAGCTGCGCATCGGGCGGCGCCAGCGTACCGGCGCGCTGCCGCTTGACGGCCTCGGCCACGGCGCGCGCCACGTTGCGCACCTCTTCCTGCATTTCCAGGTCGCGGTCCAGCGTCTCGTGGCTGGCGGCATAGCTTTCGTAGTAGCCGATAAAGCGGTCCAGGCGCGCCTTGGCGCCGGCCGCAACCAGGCCCATCCAGTCGAGCCAGTCCGACAGGCCGCGCCGCACGCCCTCGATGCCGGCCACGTCGCCGTGCACCACCAGGCCGTAGGCGCGCCCGGCCAGGTGCTTGGGATAGTCCCAGCCTTTCAGTTCCAGTTCCTTCGCCTCGACCGCCTTCTTGCCGTGCGTGGAGGTGGGGTCGGGATTGCCGCCGTCGGCGCACACCAGCCGGTCGATCATCTGTTTCAGCACGCCTGGCGTCTGGTACCAGTAGACGGGCGTCATGATGATCACGCCATGCGCGGCCACCCATTGCTCGTAGATGCTGGCCATCCAGTCGTTGACCTGGCGTTCGCCATGATTCGGATAGCAGCTGCAGGGCCAATGGCACAGCGGCATGGCGGTCGAGGCGCAGCCCTTGCACGGGTGGATATGCAGGTCGTAGGAAGACGTCAGCAGGCTCAGGTCGAGCAGGTCCACCTCGATGCCATCGGCTTCCAGGATCTCGCGCGCCCACTGCGCCATGCGCCAGGTCTTCGAGATTTCTCCGGGGCAGGTGCCGTCATTGCGCGCCGAGGCGCAGATCAGCAGCACGCGCGAACGCGTGGCAGGATCTTTTTGCTGCGCTTCGGCGGCCAGCAGGCGGTCGCGCGTGTCTTTCCATTCCACGGACAGATCGTAGTCGGGATCGGCAAAGCCCGGTCCCGCTTTTTGCGTGACGGGCGCCTTGCGGCTGTCCTTGTAATTGTTCCAGGCGACGTCCTCGACTTGCCGCAGCGCCTCGCGCACGCTGTCGAACGTGGGGTCGGCAAACGAGCGGATGAATTGCAGATGGAATTCGTCGCGCTGCAATTTGGCGGGCGCCTGGCCCTGGCGTGGCTGGGGAATGGCTGGCGTGTCGGACATGGCTGGCTCCAGTAAAGATCGATGATCCATGCTCGCAGCGCGCGCCAGATGAGTCTGTGCGTTGCGCAACGGTAATCGGCAGCGCTTGCCGATTTTCCATTTATGGAATAAATTCCCGTATATGGAAAACATGATGACACAAGCAGACAGCACCGAACTGCGCCTGGCCCAGCGCCTGCGTCAGCTGCGCATGGAGCAGGGCTGGTCGCTGGACCAGCTGGCCACGCAAAGCCAGGTCAGCCGTGCCACCCTGTCCCGGCTGGAGAACGCCGAAGTCAGTCCGACCACCAGCGTGCTGGGCCGGCTGTGCGCCGTGTACGGCATGCCGATGTCGCGCCTGCTGCGCATGGTGGAAGACGAGTTTGCGCCTTTATTGCGGCGCGCCGAGCAACCGGTCTGGAGCGATCCGCAGACGGGTTTCCGGCGCCGTTCCGTGTCGCCGCCGTCGCAGGCGCTGGCCGGCGAAGCGCTCGAATGCGAACTCGACGCTGGCGCCCATATCGCCTATGCCGCTTCGCCGCGGCCCGGCCTGGAACACCATCTGCTGCTGCAGGAAGGCAAGCTGACCGTCGCCGTCGATGGCCAGGCCCATGCCTTGCTTGCCGGCGACTGCCTGCGTTACCAGCTGTCCGGCCCCAGCGCCTTCGACACGCCGCCAGACAGCGGCGCCCGCTATTTTCTTTTTATCGTGTGAGCCTGCCATGACTGTGTGTATCGCCACGCTGGACCCCGCCGCCATCACGGCGCGCCTGCCGCAACTGAGCGAATTGCTGCATGCCTGCGTGCACGACGGCGCCAGCATCGGTTTTATCCTGCCGTTCGGGCCGGCAGACAGCCAGGCGTTCTGGACCGGCAATGTGCTGCCGGCCGTGGCGCGCGGCGTGCGATTGCTGCTGGTGGCGGAACTCGATGGGGAGATTGCCGGCGCCGTCCAGCTCGACTGGGACACGCCGGCCAATCAGGCGCACCGGGCCGAAGTGCGCAAGCTGCTGGTGCACCCGCAGTTTCGCCGGCGCGGCATTGCGCGCCAGCTGATGCTGGCCGTGGAAGCGCGGGCGCGGGCGCTGCCGCGCAACCTGCTGACCCTGGACACGCGCACCGACGACCATGCCGAACCGCTGTATCTGTCACTGGGCTACCGGGTGGCGGGGGTGATACCAGGCTACGCGCTGGAGCCGGAAGGCGGCAGGCTGGACGCCACCACCATCATGTACAGGCAGTTGGCTGCCACGTGATTATTGCGTGCGCAGATATGCCAGCAGATCGGCCATCTGCTGCGCATTGCCGATGCCCCAGAAGCGCATGTTATTGCCCGGAATAAAATCGCTGGGTGCTGTCAGGAAGCCGGCCAGGTTCTGTTCGGTCCAGACGATATTGGCGTTCTTCATGGCGACCGAATAGCGGTAGTCGGTCGTCGAGCCCGCCTTGCGGCCGATGATGCCCGTCAGCTTCGGACCGAAGCCGGCGCGTGCCGATGGCCCCACCTGGTGGCAGGAGGCGCAGCGATAAAATGCTCGTTTCCCGGCGACGGGGTCGCCTTTCAGGGCGGCGACGGGCGCCGCATGAGAGTGCGCAGCGAACAGTGCGCCCAGGACGAGCAGAAGATGACAGGCAAGCTGACGCGGGAATAAGGTAGTCATGGTCCGGCAATATTGCGTGGATGCGATGTCGCATTTTACAGGGAGGCGGGTTTGCTGACGTAACATGCCGCGAACGCTGTTCCGGGACGCAGCGGAACACTGGCGGCAGACGGGGACGCCGAGTCCCGCCGGGTCTGACCCCGGCCCTTGCTTTGAGGTGTAAGCCAGCAGAACGATTGACACTATTTGCCCGACTGCGCCCCCAGCGCCGCCATTGCCGACGCACACACGATGCAGCCGATGGCCAGCCACTGGACCAGGCTCAGATGCTCGCCCAGCACCGCCATGGCGGCCAGCGCGCTGACGGCGGGCGCGGCGCTGCTGAACATGCCGAACACGCCTTGCGGCAGCCGGCGCAGGGCAAAGATTTCCAGCGAGTAGGGCAGTGCGCTCGACAGCATGGCAATCGCCAGCCCCGTCAAGGCCAGCGATGGCGACAGCAGCGCCGTGCCCGCATAGGCGGCGCCGATCGGCACCGTCAGCAGCGCCGCCACCGTCATGCCCCAGCCTACCGCCTGTCCACCCTGCATCGAGGAAGCGCGCTTGCCGAAGATAATATACAGCGCCCAGCAGGTGGCAGCGCCCAGCGCGTAGGCCACGCCGACGGGATTCAGGCTGCCCGGGCTGCCCTGCAGCGGCAGCAGCAGATACAGGCCGAACACGGCGCAGGCCACTGCCAGCAGGTCGCGCGGGCGGCGCGACGACAGCATGGCCACCGCCAGCGGCCCCGTCACTTCGATCGCCACCGCAATGCCGATCGGAATGAGGGCAAATGCGCGGTAGATCAGCAGGTTCATCATGCCCAGCACCGTGCCGTACACCAGCAGGTTGAGCACATCCTTGCGCGTCACGGCAAAACGCCACGGCCGGAAAATCGCCAGCAGGATCAGCGCCGAAAACCCCACGCGGTAAGCCGTGATGCCTTCCACGCCGATCACGGGAAACAGGTTCTTGGCGATCGCCGCCCCCAGGTTGACGGAAATCTGGCCGCCGAGGACGGCCAGGGATGGCAGCAGGATGCTGTCAGGAAGGGGAGAGGCGGTGGCGGGCGAGGTCATGGGGCGACATTTTAATATGCCGGCGCGCAATGGTGGCCGGCGCGTGACTGTCCAGCGCATTTATGGTGAAATGGCAGGACGGATAATGTCCATTTCATCACTTTTACCGGGAGCATCCCATGAAACGCGTCACCGGCATCGGCGGCATTTTCTTCAAGGCCAAGGACGCGCGAGCGCTGCGCGCCTGGTACCAGACCCATCTTGGCATCGACGTGCAGGCCTGGGGCGGCGCGGCGTTCCAGTGGCAGGACACAGGCGGCAGCACCATCTGGAATGTATCGCCGGAAAACGACGATCCATACGCGCCGGGCACGGCGCCGTTCATGATCAATTACCGTGTCGACGATCTCGACGCACTGCTGGACGCCCTGCGCGCCGAAGGCTGCAATGTGCTGGGCAACAGCGAGGCATCCGAATACGGCAAGTTCGGCTGGGTGCTCGATCCCGAAGGCAACAAGGTGGAGTTGTGGCAGCCGCCAGTCGAGATGTAACCCAACCGCAAGGGCCGGGGTCCGAGCCCCGCAATTGCGCCGTTACGGGTAACTGCAAAATACGCTGGAACGCTCAACTTAGCCGCGTCCGGCCAGCACCGGCAAATTCCAGGGCGTCACCACCTGGATCGCCGACAGCGCCGCCGCCTGCTTCAGCGGCGGCAGCGCGCCCTGCGCGCGCAGGATATCCTGGCAGGCGCGCCGCATGTCCTGGCCCAGGTCGTGATGCAGCACGGCGTGGAGCGCGCCGCTGCGCAACAGCGCCAGGTTATCCGTGTCGAGGTCGTGGCCGACAAATACCTGGCAAGAACGATTTGCCTGCTTGAACGCCTCGATAATGGCCGCATTGCCGCCGCCGATCGAATACACGGCGGCGATGCCGGCATGCTCCAACAACGCCTGGCGCACCAGCGGCCCGGTGGCATGGTCGATGCCATGGCCTTCGCTCACTTCCACGATGGCTAAATTCCGGTGCCGCTCGCGCAATGCGCGGCGGAAACCAAGTTCGCGTTCCTCCTCGCCGTGATAGCGGTTGCTGCTGAGCGTTACCAGCACCTGCTGTCTGGCTTCGCGGCCCATCCACTGGCCGATCAGATACGCTGCCGTCTCGCCGGCGGCGCGGTTGTCCATGCCGACATAGGTGCTGCGCTTCGACCCGGGCAGATCGGTCACCAGGGTCACGACGGGAATGCCGGCCGCCGCCAGCCGGTCGACGGCGGCGGTGACCGGCGGCAGGTCGGGCGCCTTGAGCAGCACGCCGTGGCTGCCATTCTTGCGCAGGCGCTCCAGCAAGTCGACGATGCGCTCGCTGTCGAGCGTCTCGTGCAGGTGAAAGCGCGAGCGCAGCACGGCCGGCTGCAGCGACGGCAGCTCGGCCTCCAGCGCCGCGCGCACCGAGTCCGTAAAACGCTGCGGCGCCACCATCAGCACATCGATCATGAATTTCCGGCCCGCCAGCCCGACCTGCTCGCTCTGCCGCGCCAGTTCATCGAGCGCCTGGGTGACGCGGCGCACGGTGGTGGCATGCACGCCGCCGCGTCCCCTGACGACGCGCTCGACGGTGGCCAGGCTCACGCCTGCCTGCAGCGCGACGACTTTCAGGGGAAACGGATGGGTCATAACTGACGGGTTTTTGAGGGGTTTTCCGAGAAAAAATGCTGGTTTTCCTGCTTATACTGATAGTACAGCAAATAAAAAAAGGAGACCTTCATGCATGCTCGACAAGGCAACGTGCCGCTGCCGGAGCCATTCTGGCTGGCCGGAACAGATTGCGATCTGGACGAGTTTATCGCCCTGGCCAGCCAGCAGACCCGGCTGGCCGACTATCCGTTCGCCGCCGGCGTGGCCTCGAATGTGCCGGTCTATGACTGCGACGCCGTGCGGCGGCAGGCGGCCGATCCCGCAGCCCTGCGCGCCGTGCAGGCCGAATGGGGCCGCGCGCTGGCCGGCGGTCCCGGCGTGATCGTGCTGCAGCGGGCCGTGAACGATCTCGCCATCCTCGATCACGTGAGCCAGGTATTTCGCGACCTGATTGCCGATCAGCATGCCAGCGGCAGCGCCAGTGGCGACCATTTCGCGCGGCCCGGCGCCAACGACCGCATCTGGAATGCGCAACAAAAACTTTGCCTGCGCGATCCCATCGCCTTTGCCCGCTATTACGGCAATCCGGTGCTGGCCTGGGTCAGCCAGGCCTGGCTGGGACCGGGCTACCAGATGACGGCGCAGGTCAATGTCGTCAATCCCGGCGGCGCGGCGCAGTCGGCGCACCGCGACTATCACCTGGGTTTCAAGAGCGCCGCAGGCAGCGCCGCTTATCCGGCCCATGTGCACCTGATGTCGGCGGCGCTGACCCTGCAAGGGGCCGTGGCCCACTGCGACATGCCCCTGGAATCGGGGCCGACGCTGTATCTGCCGTATTCGCAGCGGTATCGCGCCGGCTACCTGGCGTATCACAATCCCGCTTTCCGCGACTATTTCGAGCAGCACAAGGTGCAGTTGCCTCTGGCAAAGGGCGACGCCGTGTTCTTCAACCCGGCGCTGTTCCATGCGGCCGGGCACAACCGGTCAACCGACATCCGGCGCATGGCCAACCTGCTGCAGGTATCGTCCGCGTTTGGCCGCGCGATGGAAACGCTGGACCGCAAAGCCATGAGCGCGGCGCTGTATCCGGCGCTGCTGTCGTTAAGAGCACGGGGGCAGCTATCGGTCGAGGCCACCGGACACGCCATTGCCGCCTGCGCCGAAGGCTATGCGTTTCCGTGCAACCTGGACCGCGACCCGCCGATCGGCGGCATGGCGCCGCAGACGCAGCAGCAGATCCTGCTGCAGGCGCTGGAAGAACAATGGCCGGCGGCGCGCCTGCAGGCGGCACTTGACGACAAATATTGGCGCCAGCAAGCCTGAGCCGACGATTTCCATACGGGAGAACCTTCATGACAAACACCATCCGCATCGGCCTGATCGGCTCGGGCTATATGGGCAAGGCCCACACGATTGCCTGCAAATCCGTGCGCACCATCTTCCGGACCGAACTGACGCCCGTCTGCGAATGCCTCTGCACCAGCAGCGAAGAGGGCGCCGCGCGCTGTGCGCAGGAGCTGGGCTGGAACCGCTCGACCGGCGACTGGCGCACGCTGGTCAACGACCCGCTGGTCGACGCCATCATTATCGCCACGCCGCCGCACACGCACAGGGAAATGGTGCTGGCCGCGCTGGCGCTGGGCAAACCCGTGTTTTGCGAAAAGCCGCTGGGCATGTCGGCCGCCGAATCGCTGTCGCTGGCCGAGGCGGCGGAGGCTGCGGGCGTGGTCAATATGGTGGGCTTCAACTATATCCGCACGCCCGCCAGCCAGCTGGCACGCCAGATCATCAACGGGGGCGAAATCGGCGAAATCATCCATGTGCAGGCCGAACACGTGGAAGACTATCTGCACGACCCGCGCGCGCCGGCGTCGTGGCGCACGCGCGCGGCCACCGCCACCCGGGCCGGCGCGCTGGCCGATGTCGGCTCGCACCTGATCAACGCCGTGCTGCGCCTGGCCGGCCCCATCGACAGGCTGGTGGCCGACATGAACGTGGTGCATGCGCAGCGCACGGGCCCGACAGGCAACGAGGCGGTGGAAAACGACGACCAGGGCAACCTGCTGGTGCGCTTTGCCAGCGGCGCGCTCGGTGCGCTGACCTTCAGCCGCGTGGCGGCTGGCCGCAAGATGGGCTATGCCTACCGCATCACGGGCACCAAAGGCGCGATCGCCTTCGACCAGGAAAACCAGAACGAACTGTGGCTGTACGATGCCGGCCGCCCTGCGCAGCGCCAGGGCTTCCAGCGCCTGCTGCTCGGCCCGGCACATCCCGACTACCTGGCGTTTTCGCAAGGGCCGGGCCATGGCACCGGCTACAACGACCAGATCGTGATCGAAGCGCGCGACTTCCTGCAGGCGATCGCCAGCGGCCAGAACACCTGGCCGACGTTTCGCGACGGCCATGAAGTGGATAAAGTGGTGGAAACTGCGCTGCGCTCGGTGGAGCAGGGTGGATGGGTGCAGGTGGGGTAATGCGGCCATGCCATTGGCCTTGTCAACCATGTTGTCGGGTTACGCCCTGCGGGCTAACCCGACCTGCGCGATGTGCCCGCTCATCGCATCGTAATCCGGCAACATTGCCCGCTGACCGGACAGTAGGTCGGATTAGCGCTTGCGCGTAATCCGACAAGATTGTTGGCACTGCCGGTGATGGTGCGGCATCAATCAAGCTTCAACGCCTGGTTGCCTATAAATCCGTGCGCACCATCTTCCAGATGAAACAGCGATAGCCCTGACGTCAAGTGCGGCGCTGGACAATCCGGCACCCATGGTTTAAGTTGGCGCCATGGAAAAACCGACTGACACAACGCCACTTGACCTGCACTCTGCGGCATGGGCCAGCCTGGCCGATGCTTACGGCGGCGCTGAAAAAATCCCCGCGCTGCTGCAAAGCCTGCGACAGGGAGACGCCGAGGCCCTGGACGATTTATATGGCCATATTTGTCACCAGGGCACGATTTACCCGGCGTCGGTCGCCGCATTCCCGCACCTGGTGTCGGTGGCGGCGGCAGTGGCGTCGCCGGACGTGCGCGCGGGCGTGCTGTCGCTGGCGGCTTCGATTCATGAAAGCATGCGCCTGGACGAGCCATTGCAGCCATCCCCTTATGACGCCGCTTTTCATGCCGCAGTGCCGGCCGCGCTTGCCATGGCGGTCGCCGACCTGGCACGGACCGAGGACAGGCTGAGCGGCATCTACCTGCTCAAAGCCGCCACCGCCTTTGCCGGATTTGCCGGCGCGGCGCGGGTCTTGAGCGGATTTGCCGACGAGGAGTTCTCCCTGGCTTGCCCTGGCTGCGGGGTTGAGCTGTATGTCTGGCCGGTGCCGGAAGGATTGTCCGCCGCCACCGCAGACCCTGTATTCACGCCATCGGCGAAAACGGCGCCGGTGATTGCCGGCCCGGTCGACAGCTCGGCCCAGCTCGCCGCCTTTGTCTGGCTGAAGGCGCAGACGGCCGCTTTGCCCTGCCTCGATGACGTCGCATTTCGCCTGCCGTTCCTGTTTGGCAGCGCGCGCTGCGCCGAATGTGGCCACGCTTTTTCGCTGATGGACGCGCTGGTCGGCGATGCATCGGATTAGTCCGATGCATCGCTGAGGCGTGCCCAGCCGCCATTAATCCAGCTTCAGCGCCCTCGCCACATCCCGCCACGCCACATACTTGAAGTTCTGCGGCCCGTCCGGCAAGCGCTTGTAGCCGTCCTGGATCACCAGCATGCCCTGCGCATACGCGCCACCGAGGTTGGCGGAGCTCACTTCCAGGCCATCGGTCTCGGACGTGCCGTCGATGCCGGCCGGCAGGTTGAAGCCGACCCTGAAGCGCCCGCGCACCTTGTAGGGAGCGGCCGCGTCGAGCACCACGTAGCTGCTGTCGCCCTGGCTGGACACCACCAGGTAACTGGGCGCGCCGTTGCGGCCGTGGTAGAGGGCCATGCCTTCCACGTCGGCCGCCAGTTGCGGGCCGACCGGCAGCACCATGCTCAAGGCGTCCGGCCTGGCCGCGTCGGCCGAGGTGCTCCACACGCCGCGCGTTTCTTCACCGAGGAACAGACGGCCGCTGGCGTCGTCGGCCACGCAGCCTTCCGGCTGCGTGGCGACCTTGAAGCTGCGCAGCAGGCTGGCCGTGAACTGGCCGCCGTTCCTGCCGATGCTGTACTGCTGGAAGGTGCCGTCCTTGTCGTTGATGAATGCTTCCACGCCACCCGATTTCGGCTGGTACAGGCACATGCCGTAGATTTCCTTCAGGCCAGTGGCAAAGCTGGCCGCTTCCCGCACTTGGCCATCGGCGGCAATCGTAAACAGCATCATGCTGTTGTCGTCGCGGCGGGTGGCGATCGCCAGGTCGACTGTCGTGCCACTCAGGTTGATTGCCTGGCGCACGTCGACATTGTTCAGCCTGCCCACTTCCAGCAATTGCGTCTGCTTTCCCCGCAGGTCGTAGACCAGCAGGCCCTGCTTTTTATTCGTGCCCAGGATGCGCGCGTCGGCAGGATTGCCGGCCAGCCAGATGGCCGGATCGTCGGCCGCGTCGCCCTGGCGCGCCATCGGCTCGGTCTGTGCCTGCGGCTCGATGATCGCCACCGGCGGCTGTACCTCGGGCTTGCCTTGCCAGGCCAGCGCGCGCGATTGCCAGCCGTCCTTGCCGCGCAGCAGCAGCTTGCCGGCGTCCCACACCAGCTGGCTGTCGCCCTTGCGCGCGTCCAGCGCGACGGTTTGCGGCGCCTGCGCCGTCCATTTGCCGTTCTTGCGGGCCAGCAGATGCAGTTGCTCGGCTTTGGCGTCGAGCACGGCTATGCCGCCCGGCAAGACAGCCAGCGCGCCGGCGCCGCCATTGAGCGTGCCGTAAGGCCCGCGCAGGGCGACCGCCTCGCGCGTGGCCATGCCTTCCGGGTTGGCGTCATACGCCCATACGCCCAGATTGCCTTCGCTGACCAGCAGGCGCTGCGCGCCATCGTCGACGCGGCAATGTTTTACATGGGGCGGCAGGGCCAGTTTCCGTACCAGGCGGCGCTGCTGGCCCTGCATCACCCACTGCTCGGCCTGGCCATCCTTGCCGACCAGGAACAGATGATCGAGTTGCTGGGCGTCGCGGTACAAACACGATGCTTCCACCGAAAAGGTGGCCTCGGGGAACGGCGCCAGCCGCGTCAGCTTGCCAGCTTGCAGGTCCACCGTGACCGGCAGCGGGCGCTGGGTGTCGGCGTCGAGAAAAACGGCCAGCAGACTGTCGCCGCTCAGGCGCGTATCGAGCTGCTTGGCGCGCACCTTTATACGATCCAGTTCGCGGCCATTCGCGTCGAACAGCGCCAGCCCATGCTTGTCGAGCGCCAGCCAGCCACCGCCGGGCAAGCGCGCCAGTTCCTCGGCGTGCTGCGTCAAGGCGGGCAGGGGAGCGGCCAGGGCCGTGCCGCCCAGGGCAAACGCTGCCAGCAAGGCGGCGTTGAGAACGGTTTTTTTCAACATCGTGTTCATTAAAATGCGCTCGCTTTCAGGCTCAGCTTCCAGGTGCGGCCGTATTGTTCGTTCTGTACGTTGAATTGCTTCGTGCCCTGGTAGACATAGTATTTCTCGTTGTTCAGATTCGCCGCTTCGAACGTCAGCTGGAGCTGCTTGGTCAGCTGGTACGACAGCGAAAAATCAAGCTGCTTCTGGCTGTCGACAATATGGTCCTGGCTTTGCTGCAGGATATCGCCGCCCATTTCCAGCAGGTAAGGCGATTTGTAGTTGAGCGCCAGGCGCGCGCTGAGCGGTCCCGTTTCATAGCCGAGCATGATATTCATTACCTGTTTCGACTGGCCCGGCAGGCGTATCGTGCGCCCGAGCTGGCGGCCGGCCGCCTTGTCGTAGCGGCCGATCTGCGCCGACGAAGTGGTCAAGGTGCCGTTCACACCCAGCAAAAACTGGTTGAACGGCGCGGGCAGCATGCGTAGCGGCTGCATGTACGCCAGCTCGATGCCTTTCACCTTGGCCGCGTCGCCATTCGCATACGAGGTGGCGCTGGTATAGCCGGCCCACTGGCCGGTGCCGGCCAGGTTGGTGGTATAGGTAAAGTTCTTGATGTCCTTGTAGAAGCCGTAGGCCGACATCACGCCGTCGTTGCCCAGCACGCGCTCGATGCCGAGATCGAGGTTATTGGCTTTCAAGGGTTTCAGGTCCGGATTGCCGATCACCGCTTCCGTATTGCTGGCCAGGCTCACGCCGGGCGCCAATTGACTGAAGTTGGCGCGCACCACGGCCTGGGTCCAGGCCGCGCGCACGCTGGTTTTGCCGTCCAGGTCGTAGCGCGTCTGCAGGTTCGGCAGCCAGTTGGTGTACGAACGCTCGCGCGCCAGCGGCGTGGCCGCGCCCGTGCTGTCGACCTGCGAGCCGGCAGCCTCGAAGCTGGTGCGCTCGGCGCGCACGCCGCCCAGCACATGCCAGGCATCGACATCCCAGCTGTTCTGCACGTACATGGAATTGATGTCTTCGTGCATGCGGTAATCGTTGATGACGGACTCGGTGGCCAGGCGCGCCTTGTCACGGTCCAGGCCCGCCACGCGGGCGCGGATAAGGGCCGGGTCGAGCGCCACGCCGATCGTACCCAGGTCGTAGTCGAGATTGCGTGCCTGTGCGAAAGCGCTCATGGACGTCGCGCCCGCGCCCCAGTAGTTGCCGCTGGTCGCCTTGCTGCTGTTGTAGGCCCACTGATTGGTGTCATTGGTCTTCTCGCGGCGGCTGGCCTTGGCGCCGAATTTCAGGGTGGCGCTATCGAACTTGCGGGTGAGATCAATGCGCGCGTGGTGTTCATGGTCTTTCGAGTAGCGCTGCTGCAGCGTAATCGCGTTCAGCGCATAGCTGGCCGGATCGTACAGCGAGGCCGGGCCGCTCAGGAGTGGCTCTTTTGTATCCGTAAAACCGATGCCCGTGAAATTGCCGGTACCGCGGAAGCGCCCGTCGTTCAGCGACTCCGGCGTGTCTTCGGTGGCGCGGCTGGCGCCGCCCTTGAGGTCGAGCGTCCAGTCGCCCGAGGTTTGCTGCGTGCCCAGTACCAGCGAGCGCACCTGCTGCGTGTACTTGCGCTGGCGGATGCGGCGTTCGGCGCGCGCGGTGCCCGTTTCGCCTTCGGCCAGGCTGCCGCCGGCGATATTGCTGATGGTCAGGCGGTCGCGCACTTCATTGTCGGAAAATTCGCTCAGGAACGAGCGCAAAAACCAGCTGTTGCCGGCCTCGGGGCGGTAATCGAGATTGAGCGCCAGCGCGCCGCGCTTTCTCACCGGCAGGTAGTCGCGCAGTTCCAGCCCGCTCAGGCGGCCGTTGGTCCAGGCGCCGCCCGTTTCCACGTCGTCCGAGCCGAACGAGCGTTTTTCCGCGCTGACGCCGGCCGCCACGCCAAGCTTGCCATCGAGAAAACGCTGTGCCCACAGCGCGCCTCCGCTGGGGCTGGTCTTGCCCGTCTTTTCGTCGTGGCTGGCGGCGACGTTTGCCGACAACACCGTGCCCGGCACGTCAAACGCCGACAGCGATTTCACTTCAATCGTGGCGCCCAGCGAATTGGCATCCATTTCCGGCAGCAGGGTTTTGGAGACTTCCAGCGTGCGGATCAGGCCGGCCGGAAGGATATCGAGCGCCACCGCGCGCCGGCCCGCTTCCGGCGACGGCACCAGTGCGCCATTGATGGTGACGGCGTTCAGGTCCGGACCCAGGCCGCGCACGGTGATATAACGGCCTTCGCCCTGGTCGCGCTGCACCGACACGCCGGGCAGCCGGGCCAGCGCTTCGGCCGCGTTCTTGTCGGGCAGGCCGCCGATATCGTCGCTGCTGATGACGCTGACGATATTGTCGGCTTTTTCCTGGGCGGCGATCGCATTGCGCAGGCTGGAGCGCTGGCCCTTGATTTCCACGCTGGCATTGTCGGGCAGTTCGGTTTGCGCAATGGCCTGGCTGGAGCAGGCGGCCAGCACGGCCAGCGACAGGGCGGTCAGGCGCAGGGAAGAATAGTGGGTAACGGCGTTGTTGTTGGTCATGGCAGGCTCGGCAGGAGTAAGGAACCGGGCGGATTCTAGGCAGCAAATATGACCGATCCATGACAGGCACCGCCGCACACGCGTGCAATTGGCCGGTTTTGCCTTCGCTTGAGCCGAAATGACCCGGCACGGCCGGGGCTGCGCGAAAGGAATGGTGCTTTTGCAAGGTGTATGACGATCGCCGTGAGCCGTTTGCACCTGCTCCGGCAATGCCACCTCCATGTCATCGCCCTGTCATGGCCGGCCGGTATTGTGGCTGCACTCTTTGTAAAGGTCTATCCATGCTGCAATTGCACCGCAACAGTCTGCTCGCCGCCGCGCTGGCGCTGCCCGTCTTCTTCCTGCTGTATGCGACCCTGGGCGTGCCCAAGCCACTGCACGCCTGGAAGTGGATGGACATCGTCTGCGAAGGCGGCACTGCCGTGATGGCCGGCGTGTGGTTGTTGTTCACCCTCAGCAGCCGCCCGCGCGGGCTGGTCACGCGCCTGCTGGCCGGCGGCCTGTGCGCCATCATGCTGGGCTCGTGGGCCGATTGTCTCGATGAATTCTTTGCCGTCGACAAGCAGCAGCTGTGGGACAACTGGCTCGAAGCGCTGATTCCGTTCGGCATGCTGCTGGTCACTGCCGGCATGTATTACTGGCGCCACGAGCAGTTCCGCCTGAACGAACACCTGCAAAAGCGCGAACGGCTGTTTCGCGACCACCGCGCCTTCGACCGCATCACGCAGCTGGCCGACGCCAGCTATCTGCGCACCCAGCTGCGGCTGGAACAGGAGCGCCGGCCCGGCGTCGACTGCGCGCTGGTGCTGCTCGATATCGACAAATTCCACCTGATTAACCGCGAACATGGCCATGCCGAGGGCGACCGCGTGCTGCAGGCGGTCGGCCATATGCTGCTGTTGAACTTGCGCAACGACGACCTGCTGTGCCGCTATGCGGGCGACCGCTTTGCCGTGCTGATGCCGGGCGTGGCGCGCGCCGATGCCGTGTCGGTGGCGCGCCACCTGTGCTACATGGTCGGGCAGATGCGCCATTTCGCCAGGGATGGCGAAGTTCGGCTGAGCTTGCGCCATGCATGTTCGATGACCGACGGCGTGCCCGAAGTGGTGCTGGCCGAACTGAGCCGCGCGGTGGAAACGCCCGCCACGTACGGCGCGGCGCCCGCTTGAGCTGCGCGGTGAAGCTGAGCCAGGCCAGCGACGCCAGTATTGCGGCACGGCATCAGCCGGCGCTGGTGCTGGGCTATGCGCGCTCGCGCGAGGCAGCGGCCGCGCCATTGCTGCGCGGCACAGGGCTGGAGAGCGCCGACGGGCCGTTTGACGACAGCCTGCTGTCGGCCACGCAATACCTGCAGCTGCTGGCCAATGTGGCGCGCAGCCTGGACAGTCCCGACACCAGCTTTATGCTTGGGCAGCAATTGTTGCCCGGTCATTATGGCGCCGTCAGCCATGCGCTGCTGCAGGCGCAGAACCTGCGCCAGGCACTGGAGGTGCTGTGCACCAGCCATACGCGGCTGTGTCCATTGCTGCAGCCGCGCCTGCGCCAGGCGGGGGCACTGCACGTGCTGTACTGGACCGATGCGTTCGGCGCGCCCAGCCAGCTGCCATTCCTGGTCGAGATGCACATGACGGCCTTGAGCGCCATGTGCCGCTGGCTGGCCGGCGCACACCTGCCGTGGCGCTATTGCTTTAACCGTGCGCGGCCGCGCCATGTGGAGCAGCACGAGGTGCATCTGGGGCAGGACCTGCGCTTCGACTGCCAGCTTGACGCCATGCTGATCGACATTGCCTGGCTGGACCGGCCCTGGCCGCGTGGCAACGCGACAGCCGCCGCGCTGGCGCAGCGCGCCGCCAGCCTGGAAGCGGCGCCGGCGCCGGGCCTGCTGGGCGGCCTGTACGACTACCTGCTGCGCGAACTGCGCAGCGCGCCGACGCTGGAACGCACGGCGCACGATTTCGGCGTCAGCCCGGCCACCCTAAAGCGCCACCTGGCGCGCCATGGCACGCATTTCCAGGCCGAGCTCGACCAGGTACGCGCGCACAAGGCCATCTATCTGTTCCAGGCGCATGGCTATGACAACGACGCCGTGGCCGACTATCTGGGTTTTCACGACGCCACCAACTTCCGCCGCTCGTTCAAGCGCTGGACCGGGCAGACGCCGCAATTGCTGCGCCAGGCGCTGGGCCTGTTCGTGGCCGGCTGATGTCTGTCACGGCATAAATAGGTTCCATAGCGAACAATTGCCCGTCCGGCAGCATCCGGTGTACACTCGACAAGAGCACCTGCAGAGATGAGCATGCGGCAGGCCAGTTCGCTCATGCGGCGCCCGGAAACCAACCACCAGATACTGTTCAACCGTGTATTCACAATCGCAAATCGATCCAGTCGTCAGTTTCCGCAATACCCAGGGCGAAGTGGTCCGGGGCACGATTTTCAATCTGCAGCGCAATTCGCTGGTGATGGAAATCTACAATCCGTATTCGATCATCCAGGTCAGCGAGGTGCTCGCCGAGCTGACCGTGCGCATGGGCGCCAAGAACGCCTATGTCGGCAAGGCGGTGGTGATCAGCAGCGTCAACACGGGCCTGACCGCCATCGTTTCGGCCACCCTGATCGATGAATGGCGCGAACTGAGCGACGTGGTGGTGATCAAGGGCGCCGTCGGCCGGGAAGCGGCGGCCTTTGTCGCCGGCTGGGGCGAGCGCTTTCGCATCGACCGCGACTACCAGATCGTGGTCAATGAAATGCGCGCCTTTCTGTCGGAGGTGGCGCGCTGGGTCGAGCAGGTCGATCTGTCGGACACGCTGCCCAAGGAAAACGGCCGCCTGCGCGCCGATATTTTCGATGAACTGGCGCAGCCGCTGATGGAGCAAACCCAGCATTATTTGCGCCAGCTGGAAAGCGCGGCCTCGCAGGTGGCCGAGGAGCAGGCACCGGCGCACCGCGCATTTGCCCAGTCCGCGCTGCATCCCCTGATCCTGCGCGCGCCCTTCGTGTTTCGCACCTTTACCAAGCCGCTCGGCTACGCCGGCGACTACCAGATGGTCAACCAGCTGCTCGACGATCCGCGCCAGGGGCCCAGCACCTACTTCCAGATCGTCAACGCGGCATTCCTGCAGGCGGCAGTCGCGACGGCGCACCGCAACCGCATCGATATCCTGACGCAGTTCCTGGTGCGGAAAGCAGCCGAGGCGCGCGCGGCCGGGCGCGTGTTCCGCGTGCTGAACGTCGGTTGCGGACCGGCCATCGAGGTGCAGCGTTTTCTTGAAACCTGCCCGGACGCCCAGTGGCTGGCGTTCGAGCTGCTCGACTTCAGCGGCGAAACGCTGGACTGGACACGCGCGCGCCTCTCCAGCATCATGCAGCGCAACGATCGCAGCGTGCAGATCGATTATGTACAGGATTCGGTGCACAACCTGCTCAAGCGCCGCCATGGCGCAAGGCGCGCCCATGCGGGAGGCGAGTTCGACGTGGTGTATTGCGCCGGCCTGTTTGATTACCTGTCCGACAAGGTCTGCGCGCGCCTGCTGCTGCACTTCGCTGCGCGCGTGCGGCCGGGCGGACGCTTGCTGGTCACCAATGTGCATGAAAACAATCCTGGCAAGTTCGGCATGGAGCATTTGCTGGAATGGCATCTGATCTACCGCAATGAAGCGAGCCTGTCGGCCCTGTTGCCCGAATTTGCCGTCGCGCGCGATATCTATCTCGACGCCACCGGCGTCAATGTATTTGCGGAAGTGAGTTTGCTTTGAAGGATGAATTTTAATGGACAAACCGGGCCTGCATGCAGGCTACGCGGCCGTGCTGCGCGATTTCCGGCTCGAATTCAGCCGTGGCGGCGCCTGTACCGGCATCGCGCTGATCCTGCTGGGCATGGCGCTGGATTCGGCCCTGTATCCTGCCATGCAGGCGCCGTTTGCAGGCGCGCGCGTGCTGGTGGCGGTGCTGATTTTCTGCGTGGTGCTGGCCATGCGCACGCGCTGGGCGCAGGAGCGCATCGCCTGGGTCACCTTTGTCTGGCTGCTGCTGCCGCAGCTGATGATCGCCTGGATGATCGCGGTGACCGAAGGCGAGGCCTCGATCTATTACGTGGGCATGACGCTGGCCATCTATTCCTCGGGCATTGCGCTCGCTTTCGGGCTGTGGCAGAACATGGTGTTCGGCGTCATCTCGTGCCTGCTGTACGTGGTCGCCTGCGTCTGGCATGCCGGCGGCACGGCGCTGTCGCCGGCGTTTGTCGTCAACTGCCTGTTTTTGATCATGTCGGCCAGCATCAGCGCCGTGTTTACCTACTTTAACGAACGGGCGCGCTTCATGCTGTTTCAGCTGAAGGCCGAAGTGGCGCAGAAAAACCTGCAGCTGGAAGAAACCAACAAGAACCTGGCCGATATCAAGGGGCAGATGCTGCAGCAGGAAAAGATGGCGGCGATCGGCACGCTGGCCGCCGGACTGCTGCATGAAGTGAACAACCCCGTCAATTTCTGCATGATGGCAATCGACGTGGCCATGGAAGAGCCTGCCGCCCGCCAGAGCCCCATGATCAGCGAATGCCTGACCGACGCCAAGCAGGGCATGCTGCGCGTGCAGCACATCGTGTCGGACCTGAAGACGTTTGCCTACCGCAAGAGTGGCGACCAGCTGGAACAGGGCCACTTCAACTTCCAGCGCGCGCTGGAATCGGCGATCCGGCTGGTCGGCCATGAAACCAAGAACGTCGATATCAGCCAGACTTTGCCTGATCACAGCTATGTGCGCGGCGACGAGGCCGCCATCGTCGGCGTGCTGATCAATTTGCTGGGCAATGCCGTGCTGTCCATGCGCAAAGGCAACGCGCCACCGTTCGAGATCCGCGTCGCAGCGCGCTGGCAGGACGACCGGCTGCATGTCAGCGTGCGCGACAATGGTCCCGGCATCGAACCGGAAAACCTGGCCCGCGTGTTCGAGCCCTTCTTTACCACGCGCGAAGTGGGGCAGGGGCTGGGCCGGGGCCTGAGCATCAGCTATGGCGTGATCAAGCGTCATGGCGGCACGCTGTCGGCCGAGAGCGTGTTTGGCGCATGGGCCAGCATGAATTTCGATTTGCAGCGCTCGGATTGGGAGGGCCATTGATGGACAGCGATGGCCGCGCCACGGTGCTGTATGTGGACGATGAAGAACTGGCGTGCAAGTATTTCGCCCATGTGGCCGGTGCGCGCTACCATGTGCTGACCAGTACGGGCGTCGATGCGGCGCTGGCCCTGCTCGACGAGGCGGGCGAACGGATCGATGTACTGGTCACCGACTACCGCATGCCGGGCAGGCTGGGCAGCGAACTGCTGCAGGAAACGGGGCAGCGCCATCCGCATATCGTCTGCATGCTGGCCACGGCGTACGCGGACAAGCAGGTGCTGCTGGAATTGATCAACGCCGGCTCGCTGTTCCGCCTGTTGGAAAAACCGCTCGATACGGCAGAACTGCTGCGTGCCCTGGCCCTGGCGGTGCAGGCCGGGCGCGAACGCGCGGCGCGCCGCCAGGGCTTGCTGGCGATCGACGAATCGCTGGCGTTCCTGGCGCATGAACTCAATACGCCGCTGGCGGCGATCGCCAATTTTGCGCGCGGCATCGAAAAGCGTACCATGTCCCTGGAAGGCAACGCCGCCGAAATCGGCGAAGCGGCGGCGCTGATGCACGACAATGCCCGCTATTGCCTGGCGGTGCTGGCCAGCTTTGTCGACACGGTGCGCCTGGCCTCGAACGGCGCGGACCTGCAGCGCGCGCGCCACGGCGCCGGCAGCGCGCGCCGGCTGCTGGCGGGCCTGCTCGACAGTTATCCCCTGACCGCGCGCCAGCGCGCCTGCATCACCGTGGACGGCGACGGGGATTTTGTGATCGCCGAGTCGCCCCATTGCGTCTCGCTGATCCTGTCGTTGGTGCTGGGCCATGCCTTGCGCGCGGTGCGGCAGCAGGCACACCCGGCCATTGTGTTGTGCGCCAGCGAGGGGCGCATCAGTGTCAGCAACAATGGCGGCCTGGCGCCGGAACTGGCGGATCGCCTGCTGCACGATCCGCTCGACGCCTGTGCCGGCATTGCCGAACGGCAGGACGACCAGGGCTGGAGCCTGATTTTCTGCAAGCGCATGATGCAGTCATTCGGCGGTACCATAGCCATCACCACCGACCATGGCAGTACCACCACCGTCAACCTGAATTTTCCAGTTTATAGAAGGAACGAGCATGATTGACGCCCATCTGCCTGCGCCGGTCCCCCGCGCGCCGGCCCAGCCGCTGCCGACGATACTGTACGTCGATGATGAAGCCAACGCCCTCAAGTATTTCCAGCGCGCCATCTCGCCGCTGGCCCGGGTGCTGACCGCCATGTCGGTCGAGGAGGGCAAGCGCATTCTCGACGCGCACGCCGGCACCATCGCCGTGCTGGTGTCGGACCAGCGCATGCCTGGTGCGTATGGCAATGAATTGCTGTCATATGCCTGGGACCGCCATCCGCATATCGTGCGCATCCTGACCACCGCCTATTCCGAGATCGAGCATACGGTGGAGGCCGTCAACCAGGGCCAGATCCACCGCTATATCCAGAAGCCGTGGGATATCGCGGCGCTGCGCATGGAGCTGAAACAGGCGCTGGCGCTGGCCCAGCTGCAAAATGAGCATGCCCAGCTGCTGCGCGAAAAACTGCTGGTGCGCCAGCGGCAGGCGGTCGCCAACCGCATCGGCAGCCTGTACAGCCTGTGCGCCAGCCTGGCCGGGCCGGAGCAGCAGTTGCCGGTGGAGGCGTATCTGTCGGCCGCGCTGACGGCAGGCGTGACGCCGCCCGAGCCGGACTGGCTGCTGATGGACCATGCCGACCTGGTCGCCTCGGAAGCGTTTCGCAGCACGGCGTTCGGCGCCGATGTGCGGCGCCATCTCGATGCGCTGGAACTGGCCCATCCGGGCCGCGGCGTGGAGCAGACGCTCGACCTGCTGCTGCCCGTGTTTGGTGCAACGATCCGCAGCGTGGGCGGCACCGTGCTGTTTCTCGACAGCCGGCAACTGACGGAATTCCTGGAAACACCGACCGGCATGCCGGTGTCCGATATCCACGCATTCTGGCTGGCCAGCCTGCTGTGGCTGGCGCGGCGCGGCTGGTCGCTGCAAGTGGCCAGCGGCGAGCAGGGCTTGCAGGGCAGGGTGATGCAGGCGGAGCCGGCGTTGAGCCCCGATCATCTGGCGGCGTGGATCGAGCAGTTTTGACGCCGCGCCGGTCGTTGCCAACGGTGGTGCCGGATTAGGCCGCAGCCCGTAATCCGGCACCACCATCGCCGATCATTGCTCCGCCACTTCCTTCAAATTCGCCAGCCCCTTGTCGAAATCCTTGCCGATCATGGTATCCATGCTGACAAATACGTTCATTACCTTGCTGACATAAGGGCTGGGGCCGGTCATGGTCCAGTTCACTTTCGTGCCGTCGCCTTGCGGCGTCAGGGTAAACACGGTGGTGTTGTGGCTTTCGAACGGCTTCAGGAAGTCGAGCCGGATCACGGTGCGCTCCGGCGCGGCCGCTTCGATGATTTCCATGCGCCCGGCGCCCACCTTGTCATCGCCGTGCCAGACGTATTTCGCGCCCAGGCCGCTGGCCGGGCCGCCGTAGGTGCGCTGCATGTCCGGGTCGAGCTTTTCCCACGGCGACCACAGCTGCCATTTCTGGAAGTCCGTGACCAGCGCCGCCACCTTGTCCGGCGCAGCCTTGACGGTCACTTCGCGCTGCACGCTGAAGGTATCGGGCTTGGTGGTGGCAAAGCCGAGTACGCCGGCAACGAAGATGGCGATCAGCAGCAAGGTTTTCTTGATCATATGCTCTCCCAATCTGAATGGTGAACCGGACAAATCGGATCAATCTTAGCAGAGAAGCACGCGCGCGCACGCCTCATTTGTCGGGCGCGATGCGCGTCCGTTAGAATGCTGGACTGCAATAATTTCAGATCAGGTAACCATGATGCAACGTACCATCGCCAGGCTCGGCCTGGCGTGCGGCCTGCTGGCGACAGCGCTGGCCGCAAACCCGGCCTGGGCCGCCGCCTGTCCCGCCCATTACGTCGACGGCCGTCCACCCGAAATCACCAATCCCAAGCTCGATGTCGCGACCACCGAGCTGTGCTATACCGTGTTTGGCGTCATGCATTCCGGCGTTACGCGCACGCCCTTGTGGTCGGCCGAGCACCTGACGGCCAGCCATATCGAGGCGGCGCAGGACCTGTCGCGCGAAAACACCTTCCATGCCGAACGCCAGCTGCCGGCCAGCCAGCGCGCCGAACTGTCCGACTATGCGCGCAGCGGTTTCGACCGCGGCCATATGGCGCCGAACGGCGACATGCCGGACCGCCGCAGCCAGCAGGACAGCTTTACGCTGGCCAATATGGTGCCGCAGGACGCGCGCAACAACCGCTATGTGTGGGCCGGCATCGAAGGCGCCGTGCGCAAGATGGCCAAGAAGGAGGGCGCGCTGTATGTGATCACGGGGCCGGCCTTTATCGGTGGCAACTTGCGCAAGGTGGGCCGGGTGATCGTTCCCAGCCATTTGTACAAGGCCGTCTACAGCCCGCGCCAGGGCGCCGGCGCCGCCTACTTTATCGCCAACACCGACACCAAGGACTATGAAGTGCTGAGCATCGCCCAACTGGAAGACAAGCTCGGCATCAATCTGTTACCGTCGCTGACGCGCCAGCAAAAGCTGCGCATGCTCAGCTTGCCCAAGATTAACAGCAAGAAGTTCAAATAAGTCAAATAAGGCCATCCCATGTGCGCAAAAAAATTCGTCCCGTACGCCAATGAAAGCGATGTGCTCAATATCGGCACGCTCAGCGTGGAAAACCGCCTCGACCGCGTCAGTCTCAGCGGCGACCTCGACCTGACCCTCGACCAGGCAGGACTGGCGCTGGCAAAGCAGCTGCAGAAACTACTGGCTGACGTGGTGGCGGAACTGGAAAAGCAGGACTTGCCCAAGCAGCTGCCGCCGCCAGAGGTCAAGACGGTCGATAACCCCTTCGAGTGACGCCGGCGATGGATGGCGCACGATTCGCGGCTCACTGCGATGAACTGAGGACAGGGCTGGTCAGGGATTTCACGAACCCCGCGTCAGGCAGCGAAGTGGCCACCAGGATCGCCGCGCTGGACCTGGACCATGAGCAGACCCGGCAACTGACAGCCATCCTTGACACGGCGGTGCGCGACACCGTCTACACGCTGTTGCTGGCCCTGGACGGCGCTGCCAGCCTGGGCAGCTGCCAGCAGCAGTTCACGCTGACGGACGAGGACGGCAATGTCATCGAGGATATCGAAGACGCCGCGTGGGAGTGTTTTCATGGCGATGCCGGTTCCGGCGGAACGCCTGGCTAGAAATCAAACCAGGCCGATATGACCATTCCATCCGTATTCGGGCCGGGCTGCGCCGTTCGCAGGCAGCGCCGCAGATCGTCGTAGCCATCAAAGCGCGCCAGCTCCTGGCGTGCGTCGTTCAGCAGCACGAGGTCGGCGCCTGCGGTTGCCGCGTCGAGACACAGCAGATCGTGAAAATCGCCGGCAAGCGGGATCAGCTTGCCGGCAATCTCCCAATCGGCCAGCAAGGCGTGGGCATTCGCTACTTCCTGCGGCGTGAGGAAGGGCGTGGGCAGGGCGAACCGGCTGCCGCCCAGGCACAGTTCCTGGTCGGCAGGAATGGCCAGCAGTTGTGCTAGCCAGGGCGGCGGTTCAATTTTCCAGAGTTGGAATGCGTGTGAGTAATCCATGGCCCATTATCCATCAAATCAGTCATGCTCCTGGAGCATGGCAATCAGTTCCGCAGCCGCATGCTCACCGGTGAGCAGCCTGTGCATTTTATCGCCCTCCATGGCTGCCTGTGTGCTGCGGGCGAACATGGCCTGTTCGTAGCGGCCGAGCGCCGCCTCGATATCGTCCGGCTGGGCGGCCAGGGCCAGGCCCAGCTCGGCGCCATCGAGCATCGCCAGGTTGGCGCCCTCGCCATTCGGCGCGGAAAGGTGGGCCGCGTCGCCGAGCAGGGTGACGCCGGGCACCCGCTGCCAGCGGTGCTCGACGGGCAGGGCGTACAGCGGGCGCCATAGCGGCGCGGTGTCGCTGTCAGTAATCAGGGCCTTCAATGCCGGCGCCCAGCCATCGAATTGCCTTGCAATACGCGCGCCGGCCGCTGCCGGGTTTGTAAAATCGATATCGGCAAACCATGCCAGCGGCCTGGCCAGCATGACATAGGCATGCAAGGTCTCGCCGCGTTCGCGATGCGCCATGATCGAATTGCCCTGCGCCGGCGCGCACATCTGCCCGCCGCCGACGAGTTGCGCGCTGGCCGGATGCCGCGCCGTGGCATCGTGCAGCCACGTTTCCACATACGAGGTGCCGATGTAGCCGGGTGTTGCTGCCGATAGCAGGGGCCGCACCCGCGACCATGCGCCGTCGGCGCCCACCAGCACGGCCGTCTCGATGGTTGCGCCATGCGCAAACGCGACTGCGTGACGGCCATTGCCCAGCGCCTCCACCTTGCTGACCTTGTGATTCCATTGCACGCTACCGGCCGGTAAAGAATCGAGCAGCATCTGCCGCAGCTCGCCGCGCATCACTTCCGGGCGGCCGCCCGCGTCGCCGTCAGGCTCGCTGTACAGCACCGCGCCGTCGCGCTCCAGCACGCGCATCGCCTGCCGGCCTTCCAGAATCAGGCCGCGAAACTCGTCCATCAGTCCGGCTGCCTGCAAGGCCAGCTGGCCGTTGTAGTCGTGAATGTCGAGCATGCCGCCCTGTGCGCGCGAAGTAGCGCAGGCTTCCGCTTCGTAGACGGTGGCGGCAATGCCATGCAGATGCAGCACGCGGGCCAGCACCAGGCCGCCCAGGCCTGCGCCGATAATGGTGACGGGTGTTTTCATGTTATTTCCTTTGATTGAACAATGAATGGAACGTTGTTCCAATATATTGGAATGGAATTCCATTTGTGTCAAGATGCGGCATGACTGAAAAAACACCACGCCGTCCCCGCCGCGACGATGCGCTGTCGCGTGAGCGCATCATTGCCGCCTCGATCGAGTTGCTCGACAGCGGAGGCGAGGCCGCGCTGACCTTCCGCGCGCTGTCCGAGCGCCTCGCCACCGGCCCTGGCGCCATCTACGGCCATATCGCCGACAAACACGATCTGCTGGTGGCTGCCTGCGATGCAGTAGTGTCGCGTACTGTGGAGCCCGGCATGGCTGGCGCATCGCCGCAAGCGACCATACGCGCCGTGGCGCTGGCCCTGTTTGACGCCATGGATGCCCATCCGTGGATCGGTTCCGCGCTCAGCTGGACGGCAGGGCAGTTGACGATGGTGCGCATCATCGAGTGCATCGGCCAGCAGCTGCGCGCGCTGGGCGTGCCGCCGGAAAAGCACTGGGCCACGGTGTCGGCCTTGCTCAATTTTATTCTCGGCGTGGGCGGACAGAATGCCGCCAACGCCCAGGCGGCCCGTGCGCGCGGCGCCGACAGGGGCGATGTGCTGGCTGCGGTGGCCGGTGCCTGGTCCGCGCTCGACGCCGCTCAATACCCGTTCGTGCGCAGCGTGGCGGTACAGATGCGCGCGCATGATGACTGTGCCGATTTTCTGTTCGGCATCGACCTGATACTGCAGGGTGTATCCGCAGATACCTGACAGTGCTGGCCATTTTTTTTCGCATGCAATAAAATAGCGCTGTCGGAAAAGGCAGATTTGGTCATAGGTAAGCCCAAATCCTTTCATGGTCCTCCATGAAAGTTCTGTTCCTTGCTTTGCGCATGAGTCCCCTCGACGAATTCTGGATGCCCGTTGGCATCCATGGTTCGTCCGTGTGGTTCTCATGTTGATGAACTGTTCCGGTCGGATCAAGACCAGGAGCACTTCATGCATCAACTTCAGGCTGGCACGCTGGCCGCCCGTCTTGCCACCCCCACCAGCATCGTGCTGCTGTCGGTGTTTCTCAATTTCGCCGGTTTTACGCTGATTATTCCCGTGCTGCCGTTTTCGGTGGCCCGCCATGTTCCGCCTGCCGAGGTGGCCTTCTGGGTCGCGCTGATCCTGGCCGTCTTTGCGCTGTGCAGCTTTATCGCCGCGCCCGTGCTGGGCGCGCTCAGCGACCGCCATGGCCGGCGTCCCGTGCTGCTGTTGTCGCTATGCGGCTCGGCGATCGGCTTTGCCGTGTTCGGCATCGGCGGCGCGCTGTGGGTGCTGGTACTGGGCCGTGTGCTGGAAGGGCTGACGGCCGGCAGCATTTCCGCGCTGTACGCGTATGTGGCCGACACCCACGCCCCGCATGAACGGGGGCCCGCGTTCGGCATGCTGGGCGTGGCCGGCGGCCTGGGTTTCATGCTGGGACCGGTGCTGGGCGGCTTGCTGGGCCAAATCTCGCTCTCCGCGCCGCTGTATGGCGCCGCTGCCCTGGCGCTGGTAAATGCGGTGCTGGTCCAGCGCTGTCTGCCGGAAAGCCATGCACCCCAAAAGGGCGGTGTGCACCTGCAGTGGCGCCAGTTCAATGCCATCGGGCAAATCGCACAGGCAGTGCGGCAGCGGCCCTTGCGCCGCCTGTTTGGCGCGGTGTTCTGCTTTGCCCTCGGCAGCGTGCTGCTGCAATCGAACCTGGCGGTACTGCTCAGGGATCGGCTGGCGTTCCATCCTGCCGGCATCGGCCTAGTGCTGGCCGGCATCGGCGTGATGGATATCCTCAGCCAGGGGCTGGTGGCCACCCGCTTGCTGCCGCGCTTCGGCGAGCGGCGCGTGGCCCGCGCCGGCCTGCTGGTCAATGCATGCGGCCTGGCGCTGCTGGCCTCGCTGAGCATCGTTCCCGCGCTGCCCGTGCTGCTGTGTGGCATCGCGCTGTTTACCTTTGGCGATGGCTTGTTCCAGCCGTCCGTCAGCGCCCTGATCGCCGATGCGGCGCCAGGCGGACGGCAGGGCGAGGTGCAGGGCGCGAACCAGGCGCAGCAGTCGATTGCGCGCATGGGCGGCCCACTGGCCGGCGCCTGGCTGTACGGGCTGCATGCGGGTGCGCCCTATGCGGCGGCGGCCCTGATCGTGCTGCTGGCCGCTGCCGTACTAGGCGCTATCGCGGAAAGCACGGATAATGGCGCCTAACTCATTTATGCATACATTGGAATCACCCCATGGAAATTAAAGTCAACTTCCTTGACAAGCTGCGCCTCGAAGCCAAATTCGATGACTTCACCGTCATCGCCGACCAGCCGATCCGCTACAAGGGCGACGGCTCGGCGCCTGGTCCCTTCGATTATTTCCTGGCCTCGTCGGCCTTGTGCGCGGCGTACTTCGTGAAGTTGTATTGTGATACGCGCAATATTTCAACAGAAAATATTCGCCTGTCGCAGAATAATATTGTCGATCCGGAAAACCGCTACCAGCAGATCTTCAAGATCCAGGTCGAGCTGCCGGCCGATATCTCGGCCAAGGACCGCCAGGGCATCCTGCGCTCGATCGACCGCTGCACCGTGAAGAAAGTGGTGCAGGCCGGTCCCGAGTTCGTGATCGAAGAAGTCGACAATCTCGACGCCGACGCGCAGGGCCTGCTGCTGCTCAAGCCATCGACCGAGGCCAGCACGTATATCCTGGGCAAGGACCTGCCGCTCGAGCACACGATTGCCAATATGTCGGCCGTGCTGGCCAACCTGGGCATCAAGATCGAGATCGCCTCATGGCGCAATATCGTGCCGAACGTGTGGTCGCTGCATATCCGCGACGCGCATTCGCCGATGTGCTTTACCAACGGCAAGGGCGCCAGCAAGGAAAGCGCGCTGGCCTCGGCGCTGGGCGAATATATCGAGCGGCTCAACAACAACCATTTCTATGCCGGCGCCTTCTGGGGCGAGGACATCGCCAACGCGCCGTTCGTCCATTACCCGGACGAGCGCTGGTTCCAGCCGGCGCGCGGCGACAAGCTGCCGAAGGACATCCTCGATCCGTACTGCCTGGACATCTACAATCCCGACGGCGAGCTGCGCGGCTCGCACCTGATCGACACCAACTCCGGCAACGCGGCGCGCGGCATCTGCTCGCTGCCGTATGTGCGCCATTCCGATGGCAAGGTGGTGTATTTCCCGTCCAATCTGGTGGAGAACTTGTACGTCAGCAATGGCATGAGCGCCGGCAACACCCTGGTGGAAGCGCAGGTGCAGTGCCTGTCCGAGATTTTCGAGCGCGCCGTCAAGCGCGAGATCATCGAAGGCGAAATCGCCTTGCCGGACGTGCCGCAAGAGGTGCTGGCGAAATATCCGGGCATCGTGGCCGGCATCGCCGCGCTGGAAGAGCAGGGCTTTCCGGTGCTGGTCAAGGATGCCTCGCTGGGCGGGCAGTATCCGGTGATGTGCGTGACGCTGATGAACCCGCGCACCGGGGGCGTATTCGCCTCGTTCGGCGCACACCCGAGCCTGGAAGTGGCGCTCGAGCGCAGCCTGACCGAACTGCTGCAGGGGCGCAGTTTCGAAGGCCTGAACGACCTGCCGCAGCCGACCTTTGCCAGCAACGCCGTGACGGAACCGAACAACTTCGTCGAACATTTTATCGATTCGAGCGGCATCGTCTCGTGGCGCTTTTTCAGCGCCAGGGCCGATTACGATTTTGTCGAATGGGATTTTTCGGGCCAGGGCGAAAACTCGAATGCCGAAGAAGCGGCCGCCCTGTTCGGCATCCTGGCCGGCATGGGCAAGGAAGCGTATACCGCCGTGTACGACCAGCTTGGTGCGATCGCCTGCCGCATCCTGGTGCCCGGCTATTCGGAAGTGTATCCGGTCGACGACCTGGTCTGGGACAACACCAACAAGGCGCTGCTGTTCCGCGAAGACGTGCTGAACCTGCATCGCCTGGATGACGGGCAACTGGAGGCGCTACTCGACCGCCTGGAAAACAACGAGCTCGACGACTACGGCGATATCGCCACCCTGATCGGCATCGAGTTCGACGAAAACACGGTGTGGGGCCAGCTGACGGTGCTGGAACTTAAACTGCTGATCAACCTGGCCTTGCAGCAATACGAAGAAGCGCATGAACTGGTGGGCGCCTTTTTGCAGTACAACGACAATACGGTCGAGCGCAAGCTGTTCTACCAGGCGCTGAACGTGGTGCTGGAGGTCGAGCTGGACGAGCAACTGCAACTGGACGACTACGTGGTCAACTTCCGCCGCATGTTCGGCAACCCGCGCATGGACGCGGTGCTCGGTTCGATGGACGGCAGCGTGCGTTTCTTCGGTTTGACAGAAACCAGCATGAAGCTGGAAGGGCTGGAGCGGCACCAGCGCCTGGTCGACAGTTTCAGGAAACTGCACGCGGCGCGGGCGAAAGCGTCCGGGATCGCACCCTGAGGTCAGGCAGGTCATCGGGCAGGTCGGATTGGCGCTTGCGCGTAATCCGACAACACCACGGCCAGAGCCAACAATGTTGTCGGATTACGGCCCTGCGGGCCTGATCCGACCTACGTCACCCGGACAGCAAAAGCAGGTCGGAGCAGGCGGGACCGCCGAGGCGGAACGCCGTAATCCGACACCACCATTTACCTGGCAAACGCCTGCGCCGCCGGCGTGACCTTGACAGCTTCCGGCTTGAGGTTCAGCTTCATCGCGCCGATCACCTTGTCTTCATCGAGCAGGGACTGCGGCTTGTTGCCGTCGTACTTGATCGGTGAAAACGCGTCGCTGACCAGCTTGTCTTTCAGGCCGGCCGCATCCTTGGCCACCATCACCACCGACAGGTTCTGCGCCGACAGGTGCTGCTTGATGGCGCGGTTGACGTCGGCCACCGTCAGTGTCGACAGGCCGTCACGCATCAGCTTGGTAAATTCCGGCGTGCCGTACCATTGCGAGTCCAGCGCATAGCCCAGCTGCTGGTCCTGGGTCGAGGTCATCACGAACACGTTTTTCATCAGGTAGCCGCGCGTGGTCTCGAACTGCTCCTGCGTCAGGCCGTTCTCGACCAGCTTGTTCAATTCCGTCAACGCCACGCGCAGCGCGAAGTGGGCGTTTTCCGGCGCGACCGGGCGGATCCAGATCTCGAACAGCTGCGCCTTGCGGCCCAGGTTCGGGCTCGGGAAAAACTGGTACATGCCGCGCGGGAACGCTTCGATATACGCGTAGTCGCCATAGTTCATGCCGCGAATCTCGCGGATGCGCTGGTACAGATAGGAGTTCGAGGCACGGTGTTCGCCGAGCCAGGTCTTCACCAGCCACAGGGCCGGAAAGTCCGCATGCGTGCGCGTCACTTCGATCGGCAAACCGAACGAGATGGCCGTGGCGCGCGTGTTTTTCTCGATGATTTCCACTTCCAGCCCCTGCGGCTTGCGGCCAACAGGCTTGGCGGTGGGGTTCAAGCCCGGACCGGCCGGCAACTGCGCCAGCGCCTGCGTCAGCGAGGCCGTCATCGCGTCCGACACGTCGCCGGAAATGCCCACCTTGACGGCGCCCTGCGCATACGCGCTTTTCCAGAACTGTTTCACATCGTCCAGCGTGATCGCTTCGATGCCGGCCAGCGTGCCCAGTACCGGGTGGCCGTAGGGCGTGCCCGCATAGATATTGGTCTGCAGCCGTTCCTTGGCGAATTCTTCTTCGTTATTGTCTTTCAGGTCCAGCAGCAGCGCGTTCTTCTGCGCGTCCTTCAGGCGGCGGAAGTCGTCTTCGCGAAAACCCGGCGACAGCAGCTGCGGCAGCGCGATCTGGCTGAACTGGTTCCAGCTGTCCTTGTGGATCGAGCCCGTAAACGTGGTCATTTCCTTGTCGGTCTGCTGGCTGAAACTGCCGGCCAGCGGGAACAGCGCCTGGTTGATCTCGTCGATCTTGCGCTCGCTCGATCCGCCCGAGGCCATCATCGCGGCCGTCAGCGCGGCCAGGCCTTCCTTGCCCTGCGGATCCTGCGCCGAGCCGGCGGCGAACAGCAGCTTGTAGCGAATCTGCGGCAAGGCCGATTTCTGTACCAGCACGTCGAATTTCGCGTTCGACGCGGCCGGCAGGTAGCTGGCCAGTGCCGGCGTGTCGGCAATCGCCGCCGGCATCGCCGCGTGCGACAGGGTGGTGACCACCATGCGCTCGTCGGTCAGGTATTTCTGCGCCGCCGCCTGCAGGTCGGCGGGCGTGAGCGAGTCGATCAGGCGGTAGTACTGGTTGATGGTGGCGTACGAGCGGTCGAAATGCACGAACGAGGCCAGCGTGCCGGCGATCTGTTCGGTATTGTCGAGCGAGCGGATCAGCCCATATTTCTCGGCCGACTTGGCGTCCGCCAGGTCTTTTTCGCTGACCGGCGTGGTGCGCAGCTGCGCCACGGTTTTCAGGATCGCATCGCGCACATACACGGCGTCGTCGATGTTTTTCACGCGCGCGCCCAGCACGGCCAGGGTCGGGTCGACCCGCTCCGGCGTCATGTCGAACAGCTGGTCGACTTTCTGCTCGTTCTGCACCAGGCGCTGGTACAGCGGCGAAGTGCGGCCGAACGACAGCGACAGCAGGGTAGCCAGCGCGGCCTGGTCCTTGTTCTGCACGGAAAACGCCGGTGCATGGAAACCGACCGCTACCCAGGGCAGCGTCGGCGTCGGCCAGGCCACATGGCTGTAGACGGGGCCGTGCGGCGCCGGTTCCGCCGCCACGGCCGCCTGCTGCTTGCCGCGCTGCCATTTGCTCCAGTATTTTTCCACCAGCGCGATGGCTTGTTGCGGCTCGACGTCGCCGGCGATAATGATGGTGGTGCGCTCGGGGCGGTACCAGCGGTCAAAGAACAGCTTCGAATAGGCATACTGGTTCGGCATGTCTTCGATGTCCTTGATGAAGCCCATCGTCGTATGCTTGTAGGTATGCGTGGTGTAGGCGCTGTCGCGCATCACTTCGAACAGTTTCGAGACCGGATTGGCGCTGTTCTTGTTGTATTCGCCCAGCACGGCGCGCGACTCGGTCTTGAATGCGTCTTCCGGATAGTCGAGGTGCTGGAAGCGGTCCGCTTCCACCTTCAGCACGGTTTCCAGGTCGTCCTTGGCAAACGTGGTGTGGTAATTGGTCAGGTCGTCGCTGGTGTAGGCGTTCTGGCGCGCGCCCGCTTTGGTGATGATTTCCTGGTATTGCTCCGGTGGATAGGCCTTGGTGCCGCGAAACATCATGTGCTCGAAAAAGTGCGCAAAGCCCGACTTGCCAGGCTCGACTTCATTGCGCGACCCCGTCTGCACGGGAATCTGCAGCGAGACGATATTCGGAAAGCCGGTCGGCACGACGATGATCTTCAGGCCATTGGCCAGCGTTTTTTCGGTCGCCTTGAACGGCAGCAGGTCGGCCTTGGCGGCAGCTGCGCTTTTGGCGCTGGCCGGCCTGGCTGGCGCCGTGGCGGCAGTCTGGGCCAGGGCGGAGGACGCCATGGCTGACAAAGCCAGGGCAAATGCAGGAATCATTCTTGACACGGGGGCTCCTTCTTTCGGGGTAAGTTGAAAGTGCAACGCCGCAGCATAGAATAATCTTGCTGTCGTGCATAGGGGGAGCCGCGCAGCCTTAGAAACCGGGGCACAGGATGAGAAGCTCGATGAATTGGCGCCTGGTTGGCAGGAATATGCGGATATGGAGAATATGGTCCAGGAATGAAGCAGGCACAGGACTGAATCTGCACCAGCTATGGTCCGCGCATGCTCGGGCGGCTAGTTGCATGCCTGGCAAGGCATTGTCTCCGGCAAACTGATACGGTTGCGCCCCAGGTGCTTGGCGCGGTACAGCGCGCCGTCGGCCGTATGGACCAGCTGTGCCAGTGCCGTGCCGGCGCCGGGCAGGGCGGTGGCGGCGCCGATGCTGACCGTCACCCACCGTTCCTCGTGCTTGCTGCGCGGCAGTTGCAGCCGCTCCACGCGCTGGCGGATGCGTTCGGCCACGATGGCCGCGCCCTTCAGCGGCTGGTTCGGCAGGATCACGGCGAACTCTTCGCAACCGTAGCGCGCCACCAGGTCGTTGGCACGCATTTCGCCGGACACGGCGCCGGCTACCTTGCGCAGGCAATCATCGCCTTTCATGTGGCCATGGCTGTCGTTGTACTGCTTGAAATTGTCGACATCGACCATCAGCAGCGACAGCGGCAAGTGCTGGCGCTGGGCGCGTTCCCATTCGGCACGCAGCGTGTCGTCGAAGCAGCGGCGGTTGGCCAGGCCCGTCAGGCCGTCGTGCCTGGCCAGCCGTTCGAGCGCCGCCTGGGCGCGCTTTTCATCGGTCATGTCGCGCATGGTTTCGACCACGGCGACAATCTCGCCATGGTTGCCATGGATGGGGGTGGCGTCCACGGCCAGGTAGCGGCGCCGGCCCGTGCGTGGCATGTCGCACCAGTTTTCCGCGCGCAGGCTGCTGCCGGCGCTGCTGTGGCAGGGCTGCTGCTGATACAGCGCCCGCAGGTCGCCGGTTCGCCCGGCCAGCAGCAGGTCGGCCAGCGTAGGGCGCTGCTGCGCATAAAAGCAGCGCCAGTGGTCGTTGCCGCCGAGAACTTCGTTCGCGGCCACCCCCGTCAGCTGCTCGCAGGTACGATTCCAGATAATGATATTTCCGTGCACATCCAGCACAAAGGTCGGCACGACCAGCCATTCCATCATCTTGACGGCAAAGCCCTGTGGCTCGATATGCGGGAGGGCGGCCGTGGGCATGCTTGCGTGGGTGTCCGGCATGAGTACTTCCTTGCAAAGATGGGGAAAAGGGGCAAGTCGTCATGATGCAGCGCGACAGGCAATATTTATTGATAATGAGCAATAAAATCATGTCGGGTCGGGTCTCATGCCTGTGCCGGTTGTTGCTGGGCGGCCAGCGGCAGCGACAGTTGCAAGGTGGTGCCCGCACCAGGCCGGCTGGCTATATGCAAGTTGCCGCCGGCCTCGAGCAGGCGCTCCTCCAGGCCGGCCAGGCCGTGACCAGTGCGACTGACGACATCTGCCATGCCGATGCCGTTGTCGGCGACAGACAATTGCAGCAGCCTGGCCTGGCAGCGCAGGCGCACCACCACCCGGGTGGCGTGTGCATGGCGGGCGAGATTGGCCAGCGCCTCCTGCAGCGCGCGGTACAGCAGGGTTTCGTGCCGCGCCAGCGCGGCATGGTGCTGCGGTGCAAGCTCAAATATGTGCTCGACAGCAATACCGCTCGCCTGGGAAAAGTCCGCCAGCAGGCATTTGATGGCATCCTGCGCGCCGTGCTGCAGCGCAATCGGACGCAAGCCGTCGATTACGCAGCGCAAGGAAGCGATGCTCAGGTCGAGATGGCGCGCGATCAGGCCGAGCCGGCCAGCCAGCGTCGGCGAGGCGCCACCGCTGCTTGCCTGCAGCGAGGCGATTTCCATCTTCAGGGTCAGCAGGTGCTGGCCCAGGTCGTCGTGGATGTCGCGTCCAAGGCGGCGGCGTTCCTGCGCGCTGGCTTGCTGCAGCTGGCCGGCCAGGCGGCACAGCCGCCGCCGCGCGTCATGCAGCGCATGGTCGGCCTGCTGCCGCAACAGCCGTTCGTCGCGCATGCGCGTGCCCAGATGGCGCTGGCGCCACAGCAGCAGCAGGGCGATCAACCCCAGCAGGACTGAGCTGGCGCTTAGCAGATTCACAGTGTGCATGGCCGTCACGCATAACCCCAAACGAAATTGTTTTCCAACGGGCAATATCATTGTCTGAAAATACAGTTTTTGCGGCATAGGGGGCTTGTTTTAACGCAAACCCTGGCTAAAAACCGGCCATTTGGGCGCGGCCCTTGTTTGCGGTCGCAGCAGAAAGTGGGGAGAGGCAGGGCGGGGCAGCCACGGCTTCGCACGCAAACTGCCGCGCCAGCATATAATAGAGGGTTGTCAATCGGCTTTTACGGGTGCGCGACGCCTTGTGCGTTCATCCATGCGCCCGCCATGCGCGACGGCGCCAGCCAGCTCTTAGGGATTACAGTGACTTACAGCATCAAAGAGATTTTTTACACCCTGCAAGGCGAAGGCGCGCATGCGGGCCGGCCTGCCGTGTTCTGCCGCTTTTCCGGCTGCAATTTGTGGACCGGGCGCGAAAGCGACCGTGCCAGCGCCGTCTGCCAGTTCTGCGACACCGACTTTGTCGGCACCGATGGCGAGCTGGGCGGAAAATTCAAGACGCCGCAGGAACTGGCCGCGCTGATCGACAGCCTGTGGCCCACCAGCTACACGGCCAGCAAATACGTGGTGTTTACGGGCGGCGAGCCGCTGCTGCAACTGGATGCGGCGCTGATCGACGCCATGCACGCGGTCGGCTTTACGATCGCCATTGAAACCAACGGCACCCTGCCGGTTCCCGATGGCGTGGACTGGATCTGCGTCAGCCCGAAGATGGGCTCCACGCTGGTGGTGCGCAAGGGTAACGAAATCAAGGTGGTGATCCCGCAATTCCAGCAGGACCTGGCCGCTTATGAAGGGCTCGACTTCGAGAACTTCTATGTGCAGGCAATGGACGGCCTGCTGGCGGCGCAGAACATGAAGCTGGCGATCGAGACCTGCAAAAGCAATCCGAAGTGGAAGCTGAGCCTGCAAACCCACAAACTCCTGCAAATACCTTAATAAAAATACTATGCTGACTATTACACGCAAGCTCGAATTCGACGCGGGCCACCGCATTCCCGACCACAAAAGCCAGTGCCGCAACCTGCACGGCCACCGCTATACGGTGGAAATCACGCTGGTCGGCAAGGTCATCGAAGCGGAAGGCAATTCCGACAACGGCATGATCATGGACTTTTCCGACGTCAAGACGCTGGCCAAGCAGCACCTGGTCGACGTGTGGGACCACGCCTTCCTGGTGTATGAGAAAGACACGGCCGTGCGCGATTTCCTGGCCAGCCTGCCGGACCATAAAACCGTCGTGATCGACCGCATTCCCACCGTGGAAAACCTGGCGCGCATCGCCTTCGAGATCCTGAAGGCGGCGTTTACCGACCATTTCGGCACCGGCCTGCACCTGCACAAACTGGTGCTGCATGAAACCCCGAATTGCTGGGCAGAAGTGACCGATGACTGAAACGCCGGTGCGGGGCACTGACGCGAACTACATGCAGCTGGCCCTGGAACAGGCGCAGCATGCGTGGGACCTGGGCGAAGTGCCGGTCGGCGCGGTCGTCGTCAAGGACGGCGAGGTGATTGCGGTCGGCTACAACCAGCCGATCGGCAAGCACGATCCCACCGCGCATGCGGAAATCATGGCGCTGCGCGCCGCGTCGGAAAAGCTGGGCAACTACCGGCTGCCCGGCTGCGAGCTGTACGTGACCCTGGAGCCGTGCGTGATGTGTTCGGGCGCGATGCTGCACGCCCGGCTGTCGCGCGTGGTGTTCGGCGCGTCCGATCCGAAAACGGGCGCCTGCGGCTCCATCGTCAATCTGTTCGAACAGCCGGCGCTCAATCACCAGACGGCCATCGTCGGTGGCGTCATGGCTGCCGAATGCGGCGACTTCCTGCGCGCATTCTTTGTCGAGCGCCGCCGGGCGCAAGCCGAGGCGCGCAAGCTGGCCAATACCAGGCTGGCTTGAATCCGGGCAGGGTGACCTGTAGTCACTCTGCAAATCATATTCGTTGAGAACTGTTGCGAAATAACATCTGAGTGGCCACGATGGCCATTCTCAAATGCGAATGATTCGTGTTACAGTGGCGCTCCCTTTTGCCAGCAAACTGTCCGCGCACCCCTGATGCGCCGGGACCAGAGCCAGCCTTTACTCTGACACCGGACCATCATGACTATCGTGCCACTGCAGCGTCGCGCTGCGCCTGCCGTATACACCACCATCTATTCTTTGCGCCGCCCGAACCTGGTGCTGCGCGCCGCCTTGCTGGGCCTGTTTGGCGCGCCCCTGCTGCCTGCCCATGCGCAAGTCGCCACGCCCGTCGCCGTGAATGCCGGCACGGCAGCGCAGGAGCCGTCGAAACTGCCGACCTTCCCGGAAATCGTCGTCAACTCGCGCCAGGAATACGAACGCCGCGCCGGCACCAGAACCGTCATCCGCAGCGAAGACCTGGAACGCCAGAACGTGACGGAGATGGGCGGCATCGTGCGCTACCAGCCCTTGATCAGCGCGCCGGTGGCGGCCTCCGGCGGCGGCAATGTGTGGGACGGCGCCGGCAATACGGGCTACAACATCCGCGGCCTGGAAGGCAACCGCGTCAGCCTCGACGTCGATGGCATTGCACTGCCCGATGCGGCGCCGAAACCGGACGGCTCGACCCTGAACGCGTTTGGCACCGGCCGCGATTATTTTGACCCGGAAACCTTCCGCGAAGTGCGCATCGATTCCGGCAGCACGGCCGTCAGCGGCGCCAATCCGGGCCTCGGCGGCGGCGTCAGCTTTATTACCAGGTCGCCGGAAGACTACCTGGGCGCAGGGGTGGACACCTATATCGGCTACAAGTATGGCCGCACCACCGCCAATCGCAGCAATGCCCACACGCTGACCGGCGCGGCGAAAATCGGCGACAGCCTGCAGGGCCTGGCCGTATACGTGCGGCGCGACGGCGACGCCACCGACAGCGCCGGCACCACGCCGGAGAATCCGGACGACTGGCATTCGGACGCCTTGCTGTCCAAGCTGGTGTGGGCCTTGCCGGGCGAGCAGAAGCTGGACCTGACGATTGACATGTTCGAGCGCAAGAGCCAGCGCGACGTCAACAACAAGATCACCGCCGCCAGCTATCCGGACGGCATCTTCCAGGACTCGACCACGCGCCGCACGCGCATCAGCCTGGGCCACGAGGTGGTGCTCAAGGATTTCGCCCTGTTCGACCGCTTGACCTCGAAAGTGTATGGGCAGAATGCGAAGATCGACGACCATACCGACGCGCGCTATATCTCGCAGCGCGTGCTGTACCAGCGCGCGATCGATACCAGCTTCAGGAACGACACGGCAGGCCTCACCACGGAAGCGTTCAAGCAGCTCGATGCGGACAACGCGCTGGTGTACGGCCTGCAGCTCGAACAGAACGAGGCGCGCCGTCCATGGCTGGAAGACCGCATCGTGGTGGCCACCGGCGTGCACCAGATCACGCGCAAGAACCGCATGGCCGACATGGACAGCGGCAAGCTGGCGCTGTATGCGCGCGACGACCATAGCTTCAGCCTGGGCGGCAAGCAAGCCGTGCTGACGCCCGGCCTGCGCGTCGAGCGCCGCACGCTGGACCCGAAAAACCTGCAGAACTATGTGATCGCGGTGCCGGCGGCGGCAAAGGAAATCCGCAAGGAAAGCGATACCACGCTCACGCCGAGCCTGGCCCTGTCGGTGGAAGTGCTGCCGCAGATCGACGCCTACGCCACCTTTACGCGCGGCACGCGTTTGCCGACGGCGGCCGAGCGCACCGGCACCTATGACTCGTTCAGCTATACCGGCACCGGCACCGGCTATGGCGTGCTGGGCAACCCGAACCTGCGCAAGGAAACCAGCAAGGCGTATGAACTGGGCCTGAAAGGCGATCTCGTGAAAGGCCTGGCCGTGCACTTGTCCGCCTACCGCACCGACTACCGGGACATGGTCGAATACGTGGCGCAGGACCCGGACCCGGTCAACTACCCGACCATCGTGCAGGGATTGTTCCGCCCCGAAAACATCGGCAACGCCCGCACCTGGGGCGGCGAACTGGCGCTGCGCGCGCAACTGGGCGCGTTTGCGCCAGCCCTGCAAGGCTACCGGTTCGAACTGGCCACCGGCGTGGCCAAGGGGCGCGCCACCAACAGCCAGACCGGCCTGCGCGATGGCTTGGCTTCGGTGGCGCCGGCCAAAACGGCCTTGACCTTCGGCTACGACCACAGCAACCAGCTGTTCGGCCTGGCGCTGACGGCGCTGCATGCGGACGGCAAGCAGGCGCCGAACGACGTGATCTCGGGCGTCACCACGGCGCGCTACAAGGTGCCGGCGTATACCATCTTCGATCTGTCCACTTACTGGAACGTGCACAGGAACGCGAAGATCATCGTCGGCGTGTACAACCTGACCGACCACAAATACTGGGATTACGCGGCGTCGCGGACCCTGGCGGCCGGCACCACGGCGGCCAACCTGAGCGAGATCCAGCGCTATGCAAAGCCGGGCCGCAATGTGGCCGCCAGCCTCAGCGTTAATTACTAGGCAGTTTTTCACCGGGAGCGGCACTATCCGTGCCGCTCTTTTCTTGTTCAACAACATGGACTATTCATGACCTTATCCAAACTCGTTCTTTCCCTGCTGGGCAGCCTGCTGATCGCCAACGCCGCGACGGCACAGGCCCCGGCCAACCTGGCGCAACGCTGGTCGACCTTGCGCGCCGAACAGCCGAAGCTGCAGATCCGCGATGCGGCGCGCGCGCTGGGGGTGTCGGAAGCGCAATTGCTGGCGACTGATATCGGCAATGGCGTGACGCGCCTGCAGGCTGACGGCAACCAGCCGCGCGAGATCATGCGCGGCGCGCTGGACCTGGGGCTGGTGCAGGCTATTACGCGCAATGAAAACGGCGTGATCGAAACCACCGGCATCGCCAGCAAGTTCAAGCAGGCCGGCGACAAGTCGGAGCAGGGCGAGGTCAAACAGGATGCCAGGCCTGATCCCGAGAAAGAAGCGCGCGAGCGCAATATCGCCGGCGGCTACCTGGGCGGCGCGATCGACCTGCGGTTTCACTTTGAAAACTGGAAATATGCGTTTGCCGTGGCCCAGCCCGGCCGCGACGGCAAGCTTTCGCGCAGCCTGCAGTTTTTTGATGCCCAAGGCGATTCGGTGCACAAGCTGTATGTGCGCAGCGACGCCGGCGTGGCCGTGTTCGACCAGCTGGTTAACAAGTTCCGTGCGCCCGAGCAAGGCACGCAGCTGAAAGTGCTTGCCGCCGCGCCGAAGGCAGCCGAAAAGCCGGACGCCAGCATCGACGTCAAGGAATTCCAGCTGGCCTGGAAAGAGATGACCGACGTACACCAGTTTGCGCAGATCCTGCGCGAATTCCACCTCACGCGCGAACAGGCGCTGCGCCTGGCGCCGGCCGGCATGGTCGAACGCGTGACGCCGCAGGCGCTGCGCACGCTGCTCGACAATGCGGCGAAGGACAAGGTGGCCATCATGGTCTTCCTGGGCAACGGGGGCCTGACCCAGATCTACAGCGGCAAGATTGAAAAAACCATGGCGGCCGGCGGCTTTTACAATGTACTCGACCCCGATTTCAACCTGCATATCCGCGACACGGCGCTGCGCAGCGGCTGGGTCGTCAAGCGGGGCGGCGTGACCTCGATCGAGTTTTTCGATAACGAGGGCACGCAGGTGCTGACTTTCTTTGGCGTGCGCGAACGCGGCAAGCCGCAGCCGCAGGCCTGGAACGACCTGGCCGCCAGCCTGCCGCGCGTGCAGTAACGCTGTCCCGGCCACAAAATGGTATGCTGATGTCACGGCCGCGGCGCTGATGCTCGCGGCCAGTGAACGGGAAAGGCATCATGGCAACCATCAAGGCCAACGGCCTCACTATCGCTTATGAAAGCCACGGCGATCCGCGCGACCCCTGCGTGCTGCTGGTGATGGGCCTGGGCATGCAGCTGGTGGCCTGGCCGGACGCGTTTGTCGATGGCATCGTCGAGCAGGGTTTTCATGTGCTGCGCTTCGACAACCGCGACGCGGGCCTGTCGAGCAAGATGGCGCATGCCGGCAAGCCGAACCTGCCGCTGGCCTATCTGAAAAGCAAGTTCGGCTGGCGTGTCAACAGCTCCTACACCCTCGATGACATGGCCGACGATGCGCTGGGCCTGCTGACGGCCCTGGGCATCGCGCAGGCGCATGTGATCGGCGCCTCGATGGGCGGCATGATCGCGCAGGTGATGGCGGCGCGCGCGCCCGAACGTGTGCTGAGCCTGGTGTCCATCATGTCGAGCAGTGGCCGGCGCGGCTTGCCCGGCCCCACACGGGCCGCCCGCAATGCGCTGATGCGCCGGCCGAAGGCGGGCGCCAGCCAGGCCGAGCTGGTGGCGCATATGGTGGCCACCGTACGCGTGCTCGGCAGTCCTGCCTATCCGGTGTCCGAAAAAGTGCTGCAGCAGCGCATCGCCACCGCGCTGGCGCGCGCCAGCTGCCCCGACGGCGTGGCGCGCCAGATGGTGGCGATCGCCGCTTCGGGCGAGCGCACGGCGCTCTTGCCCGCGATTAGCTGTCCGGCGCTGGTCATCCATGGCGCAGCCGACCCGCTGATACCGGTGGCCTGCGGCATCGATACGGCGGCGCTGATACCGGGTGCACGGCTGGAAGTGATCGAGGGCATGGGGCACGACCTGCCGCCGCAGCTGATCGAACGCCTGCTTGCCTTGATCGATGTGCATCTGCACGGTAAGATGGCGCCTCATATGCGCTCCCAGCCGGCTTGAAGTTTTTTCTTTTCCCCAATTGCAAGGACCGGGGGTCGGACCCTTGAGTCCGACCCGGGCATGTTGCCGTTTGGGGTGGAAGGCAAGGCAGCCATGGCACAATTCCTTTACCGATCTTTCTACTCCGGACCATTTTGTTGAACACTCCTGATATCGGCATCGCCATCGTGGCGCCCGGCGGTTGCGCGCCCGACGAAGCGGTGCTGGCGCGCGGCATTGCCCGCCTGCGGCAGCAGGGCGCCACTGTCCACAATTACTACGATCCGGCGCACAAGTTCCAGCGCTTTGGCGGCACCGATGCAGGCCGGCTGGCACAGCTGAACGCCGCTGCCATCGATCCGGGGGTACAGGTGGTGCTGGCCTTGCGCGGCAGTTACGGCATCAGCCGCATCCTGCCCGGGATCGACTTCCAGGCGATGGCCGACAGCGGCAAATTGTTTGTCGGCTACAGCGACTTCACGGCCTTCCACATGGGCCTGTTTGCAAAAACGGGCCGTGCCAGCTTTGCCGGCCCCATGGTCTGCGATGATTTTATCCGCGAGGAGCCCGAGCAGTTTACGCTGGACCAGCTGTGGTCCTGCCTGGCCGGCCCCACTCATACGGTAACCGGCGTGGCCCAGGGCAATCCGCATGTCGAGGTCAACGGCACGCTGTGGGGCGGCAACCTGGCGATGATCGTGCATTTGCTGGGCACGCCGTATTTCCCGCGCATCGATGGCGGCATCCTGTTCCTGGAAGACGTCAGCGAACACCCGTACCGGGTCGAGCGCATGCTGCTGCAATTGCTGCACGCGGGCGTGATCGAGCGCCAGCAGGCGATCGTGCTGGGCGATTTTTCCGGCTACAGACTGGGTCCGCTGGAAAACGGCTATGATTTCGACGCCATGCTGGCGTATGCGCGCGAGCGCCTGCCGGTGCCGGTGCTGACGGGGCTGGAATTCGGCCATATCCGCCGCCGCGTCACCCTGCCGTTCGGCGGCCAGGCGCGCCTGACGTCGAACGATGCCGGTTTTACGCTGCAGATGGGCGATTACCCGAGCCTGGCGCGCTGACCGATGCACGGCAAACCGGGCAGGCTGGCGCAACTCGATGTGCTGCGCGGCATCGCCGTGTTCGGCATCCTGCTGGTCAATATCTGGGGCTTTGCCTGGGGTACCCTGTCGCTGCGCTACGGCACCTTGCCGGCGCCCGCACCGTGGCTGGACCAGGCCGCCATCTTTGCGGTGGCGGCACTGGCCGAATTCAAGTTCTATCCCATCTTTGCATTTCTATTTGGCGCCGGCTTTGCGCTGCATACGCGCTCGCTGCGCCGGCAACTGGGCAGCTGGCCGGCTGCGCAAACCGCCTATGCGCGGCGGCTGCGCTGGCTGCTGTTGATCGGCCTGCTGCATGGTGTGCTGGTATGGAGCGGCGACGTGCTCAGCTCATATGCGATTGCCGGCATGCTGATCCTGCCGCTGGCGTCCAGCCGGCTCGGCCGAATCCGCAACCTGGCCTGGCTGCTGGCTGGCGGCTTTCTGCTGTTCATGTGCCTGCTGTATCCACTGAACCCGGCAAGCGACCCGGCGGCCACGGCGCGCGAGCTGCACGAGTTTGCCGGCCGCCATGCCGTCTATACGCACGGCAGCGCCTTGGCGATTGCGGCTTTGCGCGCGCGCGACTACGGCATGCAGATGCTGTTCGTGATCGTGATGCTGCCGCATATCATGATCTTCTTCCTGCTCGGTATTCTTTCGGTGCGCCTGGGCTGGCTGACGCAGCCGGCGCGACACCGTCATGTCTGGCGCCGCGTCTGCGCGGCCGGCTTCGGTATCGGCCTGCCGTTCAACCTGCTGGCCGCCACGGCGATCCTGTGGCAGACCGTCGATCCGTACCAGACGCAGCTGAACGCCATGCTGCTGGAACTGCTGCTGTATGCGGGCGGCCCGCTGCTGGCGGCAGGTTATGTGGCGGCGCTGATGCTGGCGGGCCCGTCCACCATGGCGGCGCTGGCGCGGTGGCTGGCGCCGGTCGGGCGCATGGCGCTCTCCAACTACCTGCTGCAATCCGTGCTCGGCACCTTCCTGCTGCAGGGCTGGGGGCTGGGCTGGGGCGGTGTCTTGCGTCCGATCGAGATGCTGGGCCTGGCCGGCCTGATCGTGGTGGGGCAGATCGTGCTGAGCCGCTGCTGGCTCGCGTACTTCCGGCAAGGGCCGGTGGAAGCGTTGTGGCGCCGGCTGGCGCGCTGAAAAGTCAGTCGCCGTTCCAGTCAAAGCCGACTTGCGCGGGCACCGGCTGCGGCGTTTTTCTGGCGCGCGCGCTCGGGATCAGCGGATTGTCCACCGCATGCCACTCGAACAGTTCCGCATCGAGCATGCAGGTGCGCGCCAGGTGCAGCGCGGCCTCAAGCGTCAGTTCCGGATCCAGCCAGCGGTGCGCGTCCTCCAGGTTGACGGCCACTGGCCGCCGGTCATGGATGTCGACCATGCCGCCCAGGCTGTCGGCCGTGACCAGCACGAAGCCCGATTCTTCGCGGTTGAGCTTGAATGGACCGAAATGCGCCAGCGCCAGCAGGAAGAGCGGACCCTTGTCCTTGCGGTGGATATGCCAGGGTTGTTTCGACCCCTTTTCGCCGGTCCATTCATACCAGCCATCGGCGCAGACGATGCCGCGCCCCTTGCGCAGCAGCGGCTTCCAGTACGCGCCGGCCAGCTTGTCCAGGCGCGCATTGATGGCGATAGGGATTTTCTTCTTGCCGGGCGCGGGTACGGCGGCTGCGGCCCAGGCAGGGCGGTAGCCCCAGAACACATCGTCGACGCGGCGCACGCCGTCTTCGATATGCATCACCGGACGATAGGTACCCGGCGGCACGTTCAGGTGCGGCTCGGCCTCGCTGTCGAATACCGCGTCGGTCCAGCCGAAGGAAGACGCCAGTACCCGCGCCGTGTCATTTTGATCGAATCGTCCACACATGGCGAAATCATACCTGATGCCTGCGCAATCGCACGCACAGTGCGTGCCGCTCGTGGGTATCTCGACGGTAATCATGCGAATGTGGGCGACCGTACAGACCACAATGCTGCGATGCGGCACACTGGCAGCAAGTCAGGTGGCTGACGTCTTTTTAAGCGGAGGAAATTATGATGTCGTTGGAAAATCCCACCATCCACAAAGGATTCACGATCAGTGCAACTGCTTCACAACGCCGTGACGGCCGCTGGGTAGGCTCGTTCGTCAGCCAGAACCATGCCTGCGGCGCCTACGAGGACACCTGCGATTATGATGATTGCAGCAACGAAAAAGAGGCACAGCAAGTGGCCTTGTCCATCGGCTGGCGCCTGGCCGACAGCGCACCGATGCGTTAAGACGTGCTGTTCTCAGGCCCCGCGCTTGCGCTTCAATGCGCACAGCAGGCAGATTGCCGGGGCCAGAAACGCGAGCGGCAACCTGATAACCGGGTTGGCGGCCTGGCTGGCGCCCACCACATGGGGCAGGAGCAGTAACAGCGGTACGGTAGGCAACATGGCCGCTAGAAAGAACAGATAGCCGGAATGGCCGTTCTTCCTGGCCAGCAAGGCAATCAGGGCACAGCCGATCAGAAACACCAGCGGCAAATTCACATATTCCATGGGTTCAGATTTTCTAGCGGCAAGGGGCAACATTATACCTGCCGCTAAGGTGCCGTCAGCCTGCGCGGATGGCCCGTATCTGCTGCGCCGTTTCCTCGATTTCGCGATACGCTTCCTGCACATAGCCTGAAATCGGATGGGCGTCAATCCATGCATAATAGACCTGCTCGTCGCGCCTGGCGGCAAACGGTATATGGTGATCACGGATCGATTCGGCGGTTTCCCTGACCAGGGATGCAAACAGCAGTTCCAGTGTTTCCATGACGCTCTCCTCGTGACTTGGCAGGCTGATGTCACGAATTTAACATGCGGGAAACAATGCTTGTGTGTGTTTGCGTACTTAAAAGCAGGCTGGGTCAGGCCGGCGGTCAGTCTTCGCGCGTATAGCGCCGCCGTTCGTAGCGCACGATATCGAGCGCATATTCGGGATACGCCTGTTCGAACAGGAAATGGTCTTTTTCATAGACGCAGAAGACGGCCAGTGCGGCTTCTTCCCGCGCAAAAAAATTGTCGTCCACGCAGACCACCGTCATATCGGGGCCGCCACACTTGACCCGCACGATATCGCCTTCATTGAATTGATGCATGCTTGCTTTCCAGGCATATTGAACAGGTAATGCCAGCGGTCGCGGCATGCTTCATATCATACCTGATCAGTGCGTTGGCGCACAGAGCCGGCTCTAGCCCGCCGGATGGCCGAGATGCTCGTACAGGATCAGGCTGCCGATCGCGATCAGGATCACGCCGCCGACCAGTTCGGCGCGCCGGCCCGCTACCGTGCCCAGCACGCGGCCCAGCATCACCCCGATGGTCACCATCACAAAAGTGGAAAAGCCGATGGCGGCGGCTGTCACGATGATATTCGCGCCCAGCAAGGCCAGGCCAGCGCCCACCACCATCGCGTCGATGCTGGTGGCAAAGCCGGTGACGGCCAATACCCAGAACGAATGGCTGCGGGCTGGTGCCTGGTCTTCCTCGTCACCGCCATCGGCGAAGGCATTGCGTATCATCAGTGCGCCGATCACGCCCAGCAGGGTAAAGGCCAGCCAGTGATCCCAGGCAGCCACATACGGCGCCGCCACGCGGCCCAAGGCCCAGCCGATCAATGGCGTGACCGATTCGATCACGCCGAAGATCAGGCCGGTACGCAGCGCCTCGCGCCATTGCGGCTTGTGCAGCGCGGCGCCCTTGCCGACGGCGGCGGCAAAGGCGTCGGTGGACATGGCGAGCGAGAGGGCGGCGGTGGCGGCAAAATTCATGGCGGACTTTCAGTGTGGCGCCTGGCTATATAGGCTGGGGTCGGCAGGCCGCGATTTTACCCTACCCACAGCACCACCGCCGAGGCGGCCAGGCAATAAGCGCCAAACAGATGCCAGCGTCCCTGTTCCAGCCAGCGCGACAGCCAGCGCAGCGCCAGCAGCCCGGCCACGAACGACAAGCACATGCCCAGCAGGCTGGGCGCGAGCAGTTGCATCAGGGAAGCGCCGTGGCCGACGGCGCCAGCGGACACGGCCTGGTAAAAACGCCAGCCTTCCTTGGCCAGCACCGCCGGCGTCAGCACCACCGCCAGCGCAAAGCTGAATTCTTCGGCGCGCCGCTGCGGCACGCCGGCGGCGATTGCGGTGGAAATGGTGGCGCCCGAACGCGAAAAACCGCGAAACGGCAGGCACAGGCCCTGTACCGCGCCGATCAATACGGCGCGCGGCAGGTTCAGGGCGCCGTCCTGGCGCGGGGTCAGCCGCGACGACGCCATGATCAGCACGCCGGCACAGGCCAGCGCGGCCGCCATCAGCCTGGCATTGCCGAACAGATGTTCGATTTCAAAGCCAGGCGTGTTGGCCATTGCCACATGGGTGGTCAGCTTCAGGAGGCCGAAGCCGACGATGCCGGTGGCCAGCGTGGCGGCCGCCAGCAACAGCACGTTGCTGCGCAATGCATTGGTTGAACTGACATACGTGGCGCGCCAGGAAGACCAGAAGTACACAATGACGGCAAACATGGTGCCGGTATGCAGCATCACCAGCAGCATGGTCAGCTCCGGCGAAGTGGGGTCGAGCCCCATCAGTTTTTCCGCCATGATCACGTGGGCGGAACTGGATACGGGCAGCAATTCGGCGAAGCCCTGGACGATGGAGAGTATAAACAGTTGCAACAGAGTCATGGCGGGCCTCGCTCGGGATGGGCCTGCATTCTACAAGCGCACCCCGTGCCGCAAGGCCTGCGGACGATTACAGTTTGTCCATCTTCGGCGCCAGCACGGCGCGAAACGCTTTCAGGGCGGCCGGGTGGTAAATGGTGCCGTGGGTTTCCTGCGGCATGCGCTCGACGTGCCAGTCCAGGCCTTTCGGTGCGCTGCTGGCCAGCACCTGCTGCAGGCGCTGCACTTCGCTGGCGATCCCTGCTTCGCTGCTGCTGGCCAGATACAGCGTGTGCTGTCCGCCGCCGTGCTTTGCCAGCAGGCTGGCCGCCTGCGAGGGCAGCGCGCCGCGGTTCCACCACAGGCTGGGATCGAAGGCAAAATAATGGTCGAACAGCTGCGGTTCGAGCAGGAAGGTTTCGACCACGAACAGTCCGGCCAGCGATTCGCCGACGATGGCCGTCTCCGGCGTAACGCGGTAGCGCTGGCGCACCTGCGGCATCAGCTCGTCGCGGATAAAACTGCGGTAGGCGGCCGCGCCACCGACCACCGGCGCAATGGCGCGATCCTTGGGGTCGTCGGTGGACCCTGTCAGGTCGCGCCGGCGCTGCGTGTTCTGGATGCCGACCAGCATGAACGGGCGCATGGTGCCGTTCGCCACCGACACCTGCAGCAGACCGGCGACATGCAGGAAATCTTCGGCGACGCCGCCGTCCGGCATGTACAGCACCGGCAAGCGCGCATCGGGCGGCGTATCCCAGGCGCGCGCCGCGTAGACATTGATATGGCGCGTTTCGTTCAGGATATGCGAGGCGATGGCAAAGCTTTCGCCGATGACCAGCGGAGTGGTGGCAAACGGCACTGTTTCAATGGCAGGCGCTGGTGCCGCGATGCACAGCAGCATGCTGAACGCCAGGCAGGAAAGGGGAAGTCGGTGCATATGGGGTCGCAATCAAATACAGCGTGGAGAAAAGTCAGGGAAAAAGCAGTGAAAAGCCGAGGAAGTCAGCGCCGTTTTGCCGCCGCCTGGCGCCGTGCTCTGGTTTCGGCCTTGTTCGGCAGATGCGGGCGCTTGGCCAGTTCCGTCTTGACGGCGGTTATTGCCGGACCAAATTCCTGCAGCGCCTCGGCTGCACTGGCGCCAGCATAATATAGCTGGTTCGATTGTGCGGCGCGCAGGCGGCGCAGCTGCGCGAGCAACTGGCGTGCGTGCAGCCGCGTCAGGTCCTGCGCCAGGATCTCCCGCACAACGGCGCCGGCAACGTAATCCGGGTCCAGCAATCGCAGCAGGGCCTGTCCCGGTGTATGAGCAGTGTCTGTCATTGGCTTTCAGGTAGACGGCGCCAGCAGGCGCGGATCGATGTCGTCGGCCAGCGGGCCGACCGTGACGGTAGTATGCCAGCCCGATGGCACCTGATTGCTGTCGAACAGGGCGATGCGCGTATGCACGAACAGCACGCTGTAGACGCCCGATTTCAGGTCGCGGTTCAGGTCCCAGTGCAGCAGTTCGATCACCTCGCCGGTGCGCGGCAGGTGCGAGCCGGCGGGCACGGCAATTTGCTGGTTGACGAATTCCCGGGTCGGTCCAGGCTCTTTTTGCCTGGGATCGATGTAGCGGAACGAAACGCTGACGGGAAAATTGGACATGGCGATCACCTTCTATATTTGTTTGAAGACAATATCACAAGCATGCTTTCCGCATGCCGTCATTGTCGTATTTTTACGAAAAATTGTCTTTATGTACGGTAACATACAGTGCAGCGCGGGCAACTTCAGTAACCTGCAGACATGGTCACCATGGTCACTCAGCGCCGCAGGCAGGTATCAGCATGAAACAACTCTCTCTCCGTATTCCAGGCTCGCATTCTGCATGGCGGGCAGGGAGCCGCCATGCCTTATGAGATCATCCGCAACAGCATCGTGTTCGACCACTTCGATGGCGCGATCACCTTCCACCTCGCCGCATTTGGCACGGACAAGATATGCCGGGTGACGTCGACAGCGTTGCTGCGCCTGTCAGGCAGTCCCGGCGACGGTGACGGCCATGATCCCTTGCAAATCTTCGACGCCCACCGTCTGCTGATCGCGCAGCGCGCGTTCGCCTACCTGAGCCGCGATTTGCTGAGCAACAGCGTGGTGCTGCGGGCGCTGGACTTCTAGCGCTGCCGTTCGCCATTATCCCGCGCCAGCCAGTCGCGTGGCGACAGGCGTGCGCCGGCCCGGAACGCGCGCGTAAAGGCCGGCTGGCTGCTGTAGCCGACTTCGATTGCCACATCCTGCACCAGCCTGCCTTGCCGCAGCAGCGCCTGCGCCCGGGCGATGCGCTGCTGGTTCAGGTATTGCGCGGGCGGGCAGCCCACCACCACATGAAACTGGCGCGCGAAGCGGCTGCGCGACATGCCGCACAGGGCCGCCAGCTTTTCCACCGTCCACTTGCCACCCGGACGCGCCTGCATGGCGTGCATCGCCTTGCCCAGCGCCGCGTCGGACGATCCCGCCAGGGCCGTGGCCGACATCAGCTTGCGGTCCAGCGCATGGCGCAGCAGCTGGACGATCAGTACCTCGCACAGCCGGTTCAACACCAGTTCATGGCCCAGGTCCGCCGTGCCTGCCTCGTCAAACAGCAAGGCCAGCGTGCCGGCCAGCGCCGGCAATTGCGCCAGGCTCGCATGCAGGCAGGCGGGCAGGGCGTCGACCATCGCATCGTCGCCGGCCAGGTGCACGCTGGCGCACAGCAGCTCGGCCTGGCCCGCGCCCGTCCCCAGCCCGTGTGCATGCGGACGTGGATACCAGGCCACCGCCGGGCCGTGCAGCGGCAGTTCTGTGCCGTCTTCCTGGATCAGGGTCAGCGTGCCGGCGCGCAGCAGGTGCAGATGGCCGCGCATGGGCTGGACAGGAAAATGATTGCTGCCGCAAAAACCGCCCTGGAAGAAAATCTCGGCCGAAAAGCCCAGGCGCAGCAGTAATGTGGAGACGGCATCCATACGGAGAAGATAGAGACGAAAAGGTATAAATTGTAGACTAACGGCAACTAATGTTTCAATTTTTATCGTTATGATCTGCGCCATTGTCGTTGTCTTGCACAACATCTTGTTGCATTTTGCATCATCAATGGAGAAACAGATGACCCTGTCAAACTTTAAAATCGGTACGCGCCTGTACCTGGCGTTCGGCGCCGTCATCGCCTTGCTGGCGATCCTGGTCGCCTCGGCGCAGAGCAATTTTTCCAGCCTGAGCGAAGCCAACGGCTGGAACGTGCATACCTATGAGGTGCTGGGCGAGGCCAGCGGCCTGCTCGAAGGCCTGGTCGATATCGAAACCGGCGAGCGCGGCTTTGCGCTGACGGGCAAGGACGCCTCGCTGGAGCCGCTGCTGTATGGCAAGCGCATTTTTGCCGAACATCTGCAGCAGATCCGCACGCTCACCTCCGACAACCCGAGCCAGCAGGCCAGGCTGGCCACGCTGGAAGCGACCCAGCAGCGCTGGCTGGCGACAGCCGTCGAGCCGGTGATCGCGCTGCGCCGCGCCGCCATGGCCGACGGCAATCTGGACGCCGTGGTGGCGGCCGAGCAGGCAGGCAAGGGCAAGGCCGACATGGACGCCATGCGCGCCCTGCTGGGCGAAATCGGCAAGGCCGAACGGGTCTTGCTGGTGCAGCGCGCCAGCGAGGCGGCCGCCCTGAAGACGCGCACCACCTGGGTGCTGCTCGGCGGCGGTGCGATTGCCGCCGTGCTGGCCTGCGTGCTGGCCTTCCTGCTGAACCGCAATATCACCAGGCCGCTGCATGAGGCGGTGGAAATGGCGCAGCGCGTGGCCAAGGGCGACCTCAGCAGCAATATCGTGGTCCGTTCGAAAGACGAGACGGGCGAACTGATGGCGGCGCTGCGCGACATGAACGCGTCGCTGGTGGCCATCGTCGGCGACGTGCGCGGCGGTACCGACACGATAGCCACCGCCTCGGCGCAGATCGCGGCCGGCAATATGGACCTGTCCTCGCGCACCGAGCAGCAGGCCAGCTCGCTGGAAGAAACGGCGTCGTCGATGGAAGAGCTGACCTCGGCCGTCAAGCAGAATGCCGATAACGCGCAGGCGGCCCGCTCGCTGGCCGCGTCCGCCTCCAGCGTGGCGGTGCAGGGCGGCGCCGTGGTGGCCGACGTGGTGCAGACCATGGGCTCGATCAATGAGTCCTCGCGCAAGATTGCCGACATTATTGGCGTGATCGACGGGATTGCCTTCCAGACCAATATCCTGGCCCTGAATGCGGCCGTGGAAGCGGCGCGCGCCGGCGAGCAGGGCCGTGGCTTCGCCGTGGTGGCCACTGAAGTGCGCAACCTGGCCCAGCGTTCGGCCAGCGCGGCCAAGGAGATCAAGGGCCTGATCGATGATTCGGTCGACAAGGTGGGTGCCGGCAACAAGCTGGTCGAGCAGGCCGGCGCCACCATGCAGCAGGTGGTCGACAGCGTACAGCGCCTGTCGACCATCATCGGCGAGATCACTGACGCCAGCGAAGAGCAGCGCGTGGGCATCGAGCAGGTCAACGAGGCGATCAACCAGATGGACCAGGTAACCCAGCAGAATGCGGCGCTGGTCGAGGAAGCGGCCGCTGCCGCCAATGCGATGCAGGAGCAGGCCGCACAATTGTCGGCCTCGGTGCAGGTGTTCCGCCTGCAAGATACGGCGACAGCCGTGCGCCTGGCGCCGGCCAGGCCCGTGCATCGGCAGGCACTGCTGGCGCACAGCTGATGCACGGCTGACGCGCAATTGCCAGCTGGCCGGAGCGGGGGTGGCCGCTCCAGCTACACGAACGCAGCGTCTGCTCCTACAGCGATGAAAAGAAAGATTGTTAAAATATGCATACGATCTTGGCGCGTGCCGTCACTTGTAGGAGAGAAACTATGTATAATTACCGAAAAGCAACCTCATCCTTTCAGTCACCACTCCTGGCTGAACTTAATATTGCCGCCTCGAACCTGCTGGCATACTGGCACTGACCCGTCAGGGTTGTGCTCACCGATAGCAGGCTACACAATGGCAAACCAACTTTCTCCCTTGCGCGTGATGATCGTCGATGACAATCGCGATGCCGCCGACCTGATCGCCGAGTTCCTGGAAATGTGCGGGCACCAGACGCTGCCGATCTATGGCGGCGCCGCCGCGATCCAGGCCGCCGATACCTTCCAGCCCGACGTGGTGCTGCTGGATCTCGGCATGCCCGATATTACCGGCTTCGACGTGATCTCGACCCTGCGCCAGGCGCCGCGCTTCAAGCATACGCGCATGGTGGCGCTGACCGCCTGGGGCGACCCGCAAACGCGCGAGCGCACCCAGGGCATCGGCTTTGACCATCACCTGGTCAAGCCGGCCACCCTGGACGACATCCTTAACGTGGTGTCGGTCGCATAGGCTGTATTCCTAGCTGGCGGTCAGGATATCGAGCAATAATTGCTTGCGCCGTCCGCTTGCCTTGCGCGCCAGGGCGCCCAGCTTTTCCAGTTTGCCCCACACCGGATAAATAACGCGTTCGACTTCATGGTCGTCCAGTCCCCGCATGGCATCGCACAGCAGGGCCAGCTTGTCGTCATCGTCGAGTTCCGGCAGCAGTTTCAGTTTCAGGTGGTCGGTACAGCGGCGCAGGCAGGCCACCAGTACCGGCGCCGATGCGGCCGTCAGCCCATATTGCGCGGCAAAGGCGGCAGTGAAACCATCCTGCACCGACTGGTGTTCCTCATCGACCACCGCCATGTAGTCCTGCACCAGCGAGAAATAATGCGTATTGGCCAGCGCCAGCCCGAACGTCGCATAGGTGCCGGGCATGCAGTTTTTTTCGCCTTCGGTGTCCGCATACATTTCGAACTCTTCGATGGCCGCACGGGCATACTGTTCCAGCGGCGGCTGCAGTTCAGGATAGGCCAATGCATTGGCGAAAAAGCGGTGGGTATCGGATCGCGCCAGGCCTTTGACCGCCAGATACTGTTTGACGCCCGACTTGAGCTTGATCTGATAGCTCTTGGGAAAGCCCAGGCCCAGCAGCCGGACCAGGAAGGCGAGCGCCTGGCCATAGGCGCCAGCGCCTTCCTGGCGGATGGTGATGTGCACGGTGGCGAACACGTCATTGGCGGCGCAGGCCAGCTCGGGATTGTCCAGTGCAATCGCGTCGGGCACGATGCTGCCGCTGCCTTCTTTCAGCATGCGCGCCGCGCGGCTGCTGCCCAGCTGTTTCGCCAGGTTGATGAATGTCACGCCGGTCGATTTGCTGTAGCTCGGTTCGTGGCGCAGTATCATCACGGCGCCGTACAGCAGCAGGTCGATCTGTTCGCTGCCTTCCCCGTCGAGCGCGGCGCCGGGCTTGAGCGCATAGTCGTTCGGACCGTACGATGAATGCCTGACATCGAAGTAGCGGGGCAGAAATTGCCGCTCGGCCCAGTCCTTCACTGCGTGGATCATGTCGCCGCGATGTTCGGCCAGCGATTCCGGCGCCGGCTTGTTGACAAGCTGTATCTGCTCGAAGCGGGCAATGGTCCAGCCGACGTCGAGCACCGGAAAGAGATGCGGATCGAGCAGATGGCGGCTCAGGAACATCGTTTCAAGGGGATCGGTGGGCTGTACCCCCGCTTGCAGCCTGGTGGCGATAAAGGCGTGGATATTGTCGAGCAACTGGGCCTTTTTTTTCGCATGCACGTATTCGAGCACGTCGAATTGCAGCATGCCTTCGATGGCGCGTATCTTGGCACGCAAGCGGAAGCGGTAATCGATCAGGGGCGTGTCTGCCAGCTGATCCAGGCGTTGCTGCGCAGCTGCGGCCAGGCCAGGCAGCACCTCGCCGAGAATCTGTTCACGGCTCGGCAGCTCCATGCGCCGCGACGAGATGGGTTCGTCAAAGTCCAGATCGAGGTCGAGTATGGTGGTGCGTCCAGGCTGGTATTTGACGGTGATCTCGCTGAACACGCCCATCTGCAGGGTGGTGCGCTGCTTGATCGACGCCAGATCGTCGCGCCGGCTTTGCGTATCGAACCAGTCCTCGAGTTCGGTACGCATTTCTTCCAGTATCTGCTGCTGCAATGTGCTCATGCTCTGCTTTCTTGGGTCTGATGCCGGCCATGGAGACCGGAGACCCGCATCATGCCATAAAGTTGTTTTTCAGCCACTTTCTACGGCGCGGCAGGCCAGCTTGCATGGCGCCTGCGCTATGTGGATGGCGATTTCGTCACAGATCGTCAAGTAAACACAGGTATGGCTGGACGGAGATGGCGCGCCCCGGTATTCTGCCCATCTGATACATATTTCTACACAGAAATATCAATATAAAAAGCACGAGAGGTAGCCATGAGCTCAGAAAAGGATGTTGTGTACGGTACAGAAGATTTGTTGATGAGTTTATGCAACTCGGTCGTCCGGGTGCTGAACGTCGCAACGCAAAGCAGGGTCAATTATTCCGGCATGGTGCAGCGCATCACCAAGACCGGCCTGAAACCCGATATCGGCTGCTTCGTCATGTTCGACGGCGGCTTCACGGGCCTGGTGGTGCTCAATTTCGCGGCCGATACGGCGATGGAAATCTACGAGCGCTACATGCTGCACATGGGCATGCCGAAGTCGGAACTGGCCAGCTTCTATACGTCCGATGAGGTGTCGAACATCATGGGCGAGCTGATGAACCAGATCGTCGGCGACTTTACCGGCAAGGTGCGGCGCGAACTGCAGACCAATATCACCCAGAGCCAGCCGAAAATGCTGGTGCTCAACAAGCAGGTGATGCTGAGCGTCGATACGCCGCTGGACCGCCCGGAAATGCGCCGCGTCACCTTCTACACGGAAAAGAACAATATTTTCTACCTGGAACTGGCGATCGACCGCACCGAATTCATCAAGCTGCATGACTTCGATTCGCGCGAAGTCGATACCGATGCCCTGATGGATACCGAGTACGCCAACCAGACACGCGACGCGGAACCCGCGCCGGCGGCCGCGCCTGCCGACGACGACAACGAAGACCTGCTCAAGTCTCTGGGCATGTAAGAATTGCCAGCGATGGCCCTGGCGGCCAGGATTACCTGGCGGCCGCCATCGCTTTCGACAGTTCGATTTCGCTCAGTTTCCAGCTCCACAAGCCGTGCCGGCGCAGCACCAGCGCGCCGGCATCGTCATGGCGCTGGGCCGGCCGGATCACGAAGCGGTCCCATCCTGCATACGATGCGGCGTACTTCGGCCCGGCCTTGTCCTGGCCGGCTGGCGCGCTCGCCTGCATGCTGTCGTCCCCATCCGTCTGCGGGTGGCTGTTCAGCGCGCTCTTGCTGACCAGCGCCTCGACGCCGGCCGGCGACACCATCGCGTCCACCATTTTTCCCAGCATTGCATTGCCCAGTGCCGCGCCCATCGCGGCGAACGGATTGTCCGCGCCGGCCACCGCGCTGATGCTGTGCGACATGGTCGCCGCCAGCTGGTCCTTGACATTGCTGCGCAGGGCAGGGAAGTCGACCTGCCCGGCCAGCGCGGCGGCGTCGCGCCCGGCCACGGCGGTTTTCATCTGGTGCAGGGCATAGTAGGGCGAAGCCCAGGTGGCGGCACCCAAGGCGAGGACGGCGACGGTGGCGGCGATGGTAATTTTCTTCAAGAGGTACTCGTCAGGGCAAGGTTGAAATGGGCGCGGCGAAAGCGGGGCCGCATGTGTGGCGCCCCGCATTTTCCCATGCGATTGCCGTTCTGGTAAGCATGCATTTGCACTAAGCTCACTTGCCGGCTGTAAGTCCTTGTTTCCATGTGCCTTTACAGCAGCCACCGGCAGCTGCTGTATAATGGTGGAAAAGTATTCAACACCCTGTTTTCACTGGATAAAGACCCGATACCACATGCTCAGTACAGCTAACATCACGATGCAATTTGGCGCCAAGCCATTGTTTGAGAATATTTCCGTCAAGTTTGGCGACGGCAACCGCTACGGCCTGATCGGCGCGAACGGCTGCGGCAAGTCGACCTTCATGAAGATCCTGGGCGGCGACCTGGAACCGTCGGGCGGCAACGTCATGCTCGACACCAACGAGCGCCTCGGCAAATTGCGCCAGGACCAGTTCGCATTCGAAGACATGCGCGTGCTCGACGTGGTGATGATGGGCCATACCGAGATGTGGGCCGCGATGCAGGAACGCGATGCGATCTATGCGAACCTCGAAGCGACCGACGAAGACTACATGAAGGCGGCCGAGCTGGAAGGCAAAGTGTCGGAGTACGACGGCTATACGGCCGAATCGCGCGCCGGCGAACTGCTGCTGGGCGCCGGCGTGGCGATCGACCTGCACCACGGCCCGATGAGCAATGTCTCGCCGGGCTGGAAGCTGCGCGTGTTGCTGGCGCAGGCGCTGTTCTCGAACCCGGACATCCTGCTGCTCGACGAGCCGACCAACAATCTGGACATCAACACGATTCGCTGGCTGGAAGACGTGCTCAACGAGCGCAACTCCACCATGATCATCATTTCGCACGATCGCCATTTCCTGAACCAGGTCTGCACCCACGTGGCCGACATGGACTACGGCACGCTGAAGATCTACCCGGGCAACTACGACGAATACATGTTCGCCTCGACGCAGGCGCGCAACCAGCAGCTGGCCAACAACGCAAAAGCGAAAGACAAGGTCGCCGAGCTGCAGGAATTCGTGCGCCGCTTCGCCGCCAACAAGTCGAAAGCGCGCCAGGCCACCTCGCGCGCCAAGCAGATCGAGAAGATCAAGGTCGACGACATCAAGCCATCGTCGCGCGCCTATCCGTTCGTGCGTTTCGACGGCGAGAAAAAGCTGCACCGCCTGGCGGTGGAAGTCGAGAACATCTCGAAAGCGTTTGACCGCCAGCTGTTCAAGAATTTCTCCATCATGGTCGAAGCGGGCGAGCGCATCGCCATTATCGGCGCCAACGGCGCCGGCAAGACCACCATGCTGCGCTGTATCGCGGGCGACCTGGCCGGCCTGCAGCCTGACCAGGGCCGCGTCAAGTGGGCCGAGAACGCCAACGTCGGCTATATGCCGCAGGACCCGACCGAAGACTTCGCCAAGGACACCAACCTGACCGACTGGATCGGCCAGTGGACCAAGGAAGGCGACGACGACCAGGCCGTGCGCTCGATCCTGGGCCGCCTGCTGTTCGGCGGCGACGACGTGAAAAAGGCCGTCAAGGTGCTGTCCGGTGGCGAGAAGGGCCGCATGATGTACGGCAAGCTGATGCTGGGCCGCCACAACGTGCTGCTGCTCGACGAGCCAACCAACCACATGGACATGGAGTCGATCGAGTCGCTGAACATCGCGCTGGAAAAATACGCCGGCACCCTGATCTTCGTTTCGCACGACCGCGAATTCGTGTCCTCGCTGGCGAACCGCATCATCGAGATCAAGGAAGACGGCATTGTCGATTACAGCGGCAATTACGAGGAATACCTGAAGAGCCAGGGTATCGATTAATTGGTTTTGTGGTGGTTGTCGGATTACGCGCTGCGCGCTAATCCGACCTACGTCGGCCTTATCGCAGGTCGGATTAGCGCAGCGCAATCCGACACCACCCACTCGCTATTGTTCCCGCCCATCCCGATTTGTCTGACACAGCCATGCAAACTCTAGCCATCAAATCCGTCGAGTACGAACACCCGCAAGACGGCGCCAGCTGCACCGCCCACGCCTGGGCGCGTACGCCGGCGACGCCGTCCCCATCCGAAAAAACCGAACTGATCGCACGCATCAAGCGCCTGCTGGTCGAGCGCGAAGCCGTGCTCGTTGCGCACTATTATGTCGACGCCGACCTGCAGGACCTGGCCGAAGCGACCGGCGGCTGCGTTTCCGATTCGCTGGAAATGGCGCGCTTCGGGCGCGACCATCCGGCCAGGACGCTGGTGGTGGCGGGCGTGCGCTTCATGGGCGAGACGGCGAAAATCCTCAGCCCGGAAAAAACCGTGCTGATGCCCGACCTCGATGCCACCTGTTCGCTCGATCTCGGCTGCCCGGCCGACGAGTTCACGGCCTTCTGCGACCAGCACCCGGACCGCACCGTGGTCGTGTACGCCAACACCAGCGCGGCCGTGAAAGCGCGCGCCGACTGGATGGTGACGTCCTCGATCGGCCTCGATATCGTGGCCCACCTGCACGCCCAGGGCAAGAAAATCCTGTGGGCGCCGGACAAGCACCTGGGCTCCTATATCCAGAAGGAAACCGGCGCCGACATGCTGCTGTGGCAGGGTTCGTGCCTGGTGCATGACGAATTCAAGGGCATCGAACTCGACCTGCTCAAGGAAGAGTATCCGCACTCCAAGGTGCTGGTGCACCCGGAGTCGCCGGCCAATGTGGTGGCGCTGGCCGACATGGTCGGCTCGACCTCGCAGATGATCGCTGCCGCGCAGACGATGGATACCGACACCTTTATCGTCGCCACCGACAACGGCATCCTGCACAAGATGCGCGCCGCCGCCCCCGGCAAGCGCTTTATCGAAGCGCCGACCGCCGGCAACAGCGCCACCTGCAAGAGCTGCGCGCATTGCCCGTGGATGGCGATGAACGGCCTGCGCAACCTGGCCGAGACACTGGAAAACATGCACAATGAAATCCATGTCGACCCGGCCGTCGGTCAATTGGCCGTGCGTTCCATCAACCGCATGCTCGACTTTGCCGCCGCCAAAAAGGCGGGCATCCAGCCAGGCCCCGACCTGGCGCAAGAAGCCACACTGTTTCAGGGAATCGGTCCAGCATGAGTACTCTCGTCAATTCTTTCGCCCCGTTCGATCCCGCCCTGGCGCGCGCATTTGAAGCGAACCTGCTGGCCGCGCTGATGGAAGACGTGGGCCAGTGCGACCTGACTGGCGAGCTGGTGCCGCCGGACGAGATCGTCACGGCGCGCGTGATCGTGCGCGAAGCGGCCGTGCTGTGCGGCGCGCCATGGTTCCAAGGGATTATGACCAGCCTGGACCGCAACATGATCATCGACTGGCATTACGCCGAAGGCGACCTGATGGCCGCCGACAGCGTGGTGTGCACCATCGAGGCGCCGGCGCGCGCCTTGCTGACGGCCGAGCGCAGCGCGCTGAACTTCATGCAGCTGCTGTCGGCGGTGGCCACCGCCACGCGCCAGTACGTGGATGTGGTGGCCGGCACCAAAGCCGCCATCCTCGACACGCGCAAGACCTTGCCCGGCCTGCGCCTGGCGCAGAAGTACGCGGTGCGCGTGGGCGGCGGCCAGAACCAGCGCCTGGCGCTGTATGACGGCATCCTGATCAAGGAGAACCATATCGCGGCCGCCGGCGGCATCCGCCAGGCGCTGGACAATGCGCGCACGCTGGACGCCGGCGTGCCGGTGCAGATCGAGGTGGAAACGCTGGCGCAACTGCAGGAAGCGCTGGCCGCGGGCGCCGTGTCGGTACTGCTCGATAACTTCAGCAACGGCATGATGCGCGAGGCGGTGGCGCTGACCGCCGGGCGCGCCTTGCTGGAAGCGTCGGGCGGCATCAACTTCGACACCGTGCGCGCGATTGCCGAGACGGGCGTGGACCGCATCTCGATCGGCAGCCTGACCAAGGATATCAAGGCCACCGATTACTCTTTGCGCATCGTCGGCTGATGAGCGGGGCAGGGCAGCGCCGCTGGCGCCGGCGCCTGCTTGGACTGGCCTTGTTGCCGGTCCTGTTCGCGCCCTGGCAGGCGCAGGCGCGTGAACTGCTGGCCGTCGGCGCACAGTTCGAACGCGTCTTCGACTACCAGCCCAGCGGCGAATATGTGGGGCTGGGCGCCGAGCTGGTACGCATCCTGGCGGCACGCACGGGTAATACCGTGCGCTTTCGCATGGTGCCGTGGGCGCGTGCGCAAGCCATGCTGGCGCAGGGCCAGGCCGATATTCTGATCGGCCCGTACAAGGCGCCCGAGCGCTTTGCCAGCATGGCGTTTGCCGACAAGCCTTTCTACCAGGACCAGATCGTGTTTTATGTGCGCCAGGAACCTGGCTTCAGCTGGGACGGCGACTATGCCAACCTGAAGAACCGGCGGCTGGTGATGCTCAATGGCTGGGCCTACGGTTCGGACATGGAACGCCTGCGCTCCAGCCTGCAGGTCAGCGTGGCCAATAACGTGGAAAACGGTCTGAAGATGCTGGTGCATGGCCACGTCGACCTGTTCGTTACCAACCGCCGCAATACCGAACCGGTGGTGGCGCGGCTGGGTCTGCAGCGGCAGGTGAAAGTCCTGCCACGCGTGCTGGAAGTGCAGAACGGCTATTTTGCGTTTCCCCGTTCGCCGGAGTTCGACCGCCTGCGGCTGCAGTTCGACCAGGAGTTCAATACCCTGGTCGAGAGCGGCGAGCTGAAGCGGCTGGGCAGGCGCTTCGAGGTCACCACTCCCTAGCCGCCACGGCTGTTACAGCTGTTTCGCTTCAAACGTATTGCACTGGGCAATCTGGCCTGATTCAATCCCTTTGGTAAACCAGCGCACGCGTTGTTCCGAGGTGCCGTGGGTAAAGGAATCGGGCACCACATGGCCTTGCGCCTGGCGCTGCAGCGCATCGTCGCCAATCGCCGTGGCCGCCTTCAATGCCGCTTCCACATCGCCTTGCTCCAGGATCTTGCGCTCGGCATTCGCGTGATACGCCCATACGCCGGCAAAGCAGTCGGCCTGCAGTTCCAGGCGTACCGACATGGCGTTGGCCTGGCGCTCGCTGGCCGTGCGGCGCGCATTGTCGACTTTTTCGGACAGGCCCATCAGGTTCTGCACATGGTGGCCCACCTCATGCGCGATTACATAGGCCTGGGCAAATTCCCCCGATACCTTGAAGCGCTGCTGCATCAGGTTGAAAAAATCGAGGTCCAGGTAGACCTGCTGGTCGCCGGGGCAGTAGAACGGTCCGGTGGCGCTCTGGCCCGTGCCGCAGGCGGTCGGCGTGCTGCCCTCGAACAAGACCAGCTTCGGCTTCACATAGCTGCCGCCTTCGGCCTTGAACAGATTGGTCCAGGTGTCTTCCGTATCGGCCAGCACGGTTTTCACGAAGCGCGCCATCTCGTCATCGGCCGGCGGCTGCTGTGCCGGCGACTGGGGCTGCGTGCTGACCTGGCTGCCGCCACCACCACCGCTGAGCATGCTGAGGATGGTCAGCGGATTGACGCCCAGCACCCAGCCGCCCACCAGGGCGACGACGATGGTGCCGATGCCGATCGTGCGTCCGCCAAAACCAAAGCCGCCGCCACCGCCGCCGCCGCCTTCTCCGCGGCGGTCTTCCACATTATCGCTTTCGCGGTTGCCTTCCCATTTCATGATCGTTACTCCTGCTGCGTTAATAATTATTGATGCCGCGCACAATGCAGCGGCACGATTTATGGTTACAAGTTGATATTATCCACGTAAATCCTGGTGAGCAGTGTTCCGCTCAGGCCAGTGCCTTTTTCAGGTAGGGGGCCGTACGGCTGCCCCTGGTTCTTGCCACCTCCATTGGCGGTCCGCTGGCCACCACCACGCCGCCGTCTTCGCCCGCGCCGGGGCCGATATCGATCACCCAGTCGCTGGCCGCCAGCACGCGCATATCGTGTTCGACGGCGATCACGGTATTGCCGGCTGCCACCAGGGTGTCGAGCTGGGCCACCAGCCGGTCGATATCGGCCGGGTGCAACCCGGTGGTCGGCTCGTCCAGGATGTACAGGGTGTCGCCGCGCTGCGCACGCTGCAGTTCGGTCGCCAGCTTGACACGCTGGGCTTCGCCACCCGACAGTTCGGTGGCCGACTGGCCCAGGCGCAAATAGCCCAGGCCTACCTCTTTCAGTACCGACAGCGGCCGTTCGAGCGCCGCTTCGCCCTCGAAAAACGCCAGCGCATCATCGACCGTCAGGCGCAGCACCTGGGCGATATCCTTGCCGCGGTAATCGACCTTCAATGTTTCCGCGTTATAGCGCGCGCCATGGCAGACGGGGCACGGCGCATACACGCTGGGCAGGAACAGCAATTCGACCATCACCTGGCCTTCGCCTTCGCAGGTGGCGCAGCGGCCCTTGCTGACATTGAACGAAAAGCGGCCCGCATCGAAATGCCGCTTCCTGGCCGCCGGCGTGGCCGCAAACAGCTTGCGCACATGGTCGAACAGTCCCGTATACGTGGCCAGGTTCGAGCGCGGCGTGCGGCCGATCGGCCTCTGGTCGACCGTCACCAGCCGCCGCAGCTGTTCCAGGCCACCGGTAATGCGCCCGCCCGTCGGCATGGCGGCCGGCGCCAGCGGGCTGTCATCCTCGGCCTCCGGCGCCACCGCCTGGCCCAGCTGGCTGGACACCAGTTCCACCAGCGCCTGGCTGACCAGCGTCGACTTGCCCGAGCCGGACACGCCCGACACGCTGCACAGCACGCCGAGCGGAAACCGCGCGTCGAGGCCATGCAGGTTGTTGCGCGTCACGCCTGCCACCGTCAGCCAGCCCGATGGTTCGCGTGGGCTGCGCGGACCTGCCTTGTCCTGCTCGAACAGATAGCGCCGCGTCTGCGACAGTGCGACCTTGCGCAGCCCGTCTGGTGGACCGCTGTAGAGGATCTGTCCGCCATGCTCGCCCGCGTGCGGCCCCACATCGACGATCCAGTCCGCCTGCCTGACCACGTCGAGATCATGCTCGACCACGAACAGCGAATTGCCCGACGCCTTCAGGCGGTCGAGCGCGCGCAGCAGCGCTTCGGTGTCGGCCGGATGCAGGCCGGCCGACGGCTCGTCGAGCACATACACCACGCCAAACAGGTTCGAGCGCACCTGCGTGGCCAGGCGCAGCCGCTGCAGCTCGCCCGGCGACAGGGTGGGCGTGCCGCGGTCCAGGCTCAGGTAGCCGAGACCCAGGTCCAGCAGCACTTCGAGCCTGCCTGCCAGGTCCTGCGCGATGCGCTGGGTGACGATGGCTTTTTCGGGATGCGCGCGGCTGTCACGTATTTTCGCCTTGCCAGTCACATACGGCGCGAACAGTGCCGCCAGTTTCGCCAGGCTCAGGCGCGACATCTCGGCAATATCGAGGCCGGCAAACTGCACCGACAGCGATTCGCGCCGCAACCGCTTGCCTTCGCACACGGGGCAGTCGGCGCCAAGCATGTATTGCGCCACGCGCTTTTTCATCTGCGCGCTGGGGCTGTTGGCAAAGGTCTGCAGCACGTATTTGCGCGCGCCCGTAAACGTGCCCATATAGCTCGGCGGCATCTTCGCCTTCAGCGCCGCCTTTGTTTCCTGCGGATCCAGCCCCGCATACACGGGAACCTCCGGCTGCTCGTCGGTAAACAGTATCCAGTCGCGCACCTTCTTCGGCAGGTCTCGCCACGGCGTATCGACGTCGTGGCCCAGCGTGGTCAGGATATCGCGCAGGTTCTGGCCATGCCAGGCCGTCGGCCAGGCGGCGATCGCGCGCTCGCGGATGGTGAGGCTGTCGTCCGGCACCATCGACGCTTCCGTGACGGAGTAGACGCGGCCCAGGCCGTGGCATTCGGGGCAGGCGCCTTCTGCGGTATTGGGCGAAAACGATTCCGCGTACAGCAGCGGCTGGTCCTGCGGATAGTCGCCGGCGCGCGAATACAGCATGCGCAGCAGGTTGGCCACCGTGGTGACGCTGCCCACCGACGAACGCGTGGTGGGCGCGCCGCGCTGCTGCTGCAGGGCCACGGCCGGCGGCAGGCCGTCGATGCTGTCGACTTCCGGCACCGCCATCTGGTGAAACAGGCGCCGCGCATACGGCGAAACCGATTCCAGGTAGCGCCGCTGCGCTTCCGCATACAGCGTGCCAAAGGCCAGCGAGGACTTGCCGGAGCCCGATACGCCCGTAAATACCACCAGCGCATCGCGCGGAATATCGACGTCGACATTTTTCAGATTGTGTTCGCGCGCGCCGCGCACGCTGACGTGGCCGGGCAGGGGAGCATTGGTAACAGGAGTTCGCGACATGAAACGGGCCTCGTCATGGTAAAAGAGCAGTCTGGCAGTGGACTGCGGGCTTGTCCGTTGCACCGCGCACATTGTAGAGTGCCATTCTTTAAAGGAGATCCATGCACATGCCTACCCCCACCGACGTCGTCCAGGCCCAGCTCGACGCTTACAACGCCCACGATGTGTCCGCACTGGCCGCCATCTATGCCGACCACGTCCAGCAGTTCCAGCATCCCGATGTGCTGCTGGCCGAAGGCAGCGCGCAGATCGCCGCGCGTTTCACGGCCCGCTTTGCCGCCAGCCGCCCGCAGGCGCGCCTGCTCAATCGCATTGCCTGCGGCAAACTGGTGATCGACCATGAGATCGTCACCAGCGTAACGGATGCAGGCACGACCGAACAGGAGCTGGTGGCCACCTATGAAGTGGTCGACGGCCGCATCGCGCGGGCGTGGTTCGCCTTTGCGTGATGGGCGATAGCTCGCATCAACTATGGTGTCGGATTACGCCCTGCGGGCTAATCCGACCTACGCGTGAAACGGCGTTTCGGAACCCGACATCATGGTCGGTGTGGGAAGTGAGGGCGTCGCAACCGTAGGTCGGGTTAGCGCAGCGTAACCCGACAACATGGTCAGCGTGGGCGGTGAGGGTGTCGCAACCGTAGGTCGGGTTAGCGCAGCGTAACCCGACAACATTGTTGGCCAAAAAAAAGCGCTCCGAAGAGCGCTTTTTTGCTGGCAAAGGCAGATTACTGCACTTTGGCTTTTTTCATCAGTTCGTCGCGGTAAGCGGCGAGTTTCTTCTGTTGCAGCGATTCGGCCACCTGGCCCTTGACTTCTTCCAGTGCCGGCAGCTTGGTCGGACGGGTTTCTTCCAGTTTGATCACGTGGAAACCGAATTGCGACTGCACCGGCGTTTGCGTGACCTGGCCTGGTTTCAATGCAACCATGGCGTCGGCGAACGGCTTCACGTACGAGGTCGGGCTGGCCCAGTCCAGGTCGCCGCCATTGGCTGCGGAACCGTCTTTCGATACCTTGGCCAGTTCTTCGAACTTGGCGCCGCCCTTGAGCTTGGCGATGATGTCTTTCGCTTCGGCTTCGGTGGCGACCAGGATGTGGCGTGCGTGGTATTCCTTGTCGCCGGCTTGCGCCTTGAACTTGTCGTACTCGGCCTTGATTTCAGCATCCTTGACCGGGTTTTTCTTGATGTAGTCGGCCAGCAGGGCGTTGATGATGATGCTTTGACGGGCGTTGTCGAGCTGCGCCTTGACTTCAGGACGGGTGCCATAGCCTTGCTTGTCGGCTTCCTGGATCAGCACTTCGCGGCCGATCAGGTCTTTCTTGATCGCTTCGCGCAGTTGCGGCGAATCAGCTTGCTTACCTTGAGCAACCACTTGCTTGACGACCTGGTCGACGCGCGATGCCGGAATGGCCTTGCCATTGACGGTGGCGACGTTTTGCGCAAAAGCAGGTGCGGCCGCAACGGCTACCAGGGCTAAGATCAGACGGGCTGGCTTCAAAATCATGTTTATTCCTATAAAAATACAATGACGATAGTTTATTCAAACGCAGAATACACGACCGGCGCCGAAAGGGGCGCCGGGGAGGTCAGTTCTTATTGAACTTTCGCTTTTTTGATCATGTCTTCCTGATATGCCTGCAGTTTTTTCTGCTGCAATGCTTCGGAGATTTGTGGCTTGACTTCTTCCAGCGTCGGCAGTTTTGCAGCGCGGGTGTCGTCCAGCTTGATCACGTGGAAACCGTTAGGCGTTTGCACCGGAGTGTCGGTGACCTGGCCTTTTTGCAGTTTCACGAAGGCGTCCGAGAACACTTTCGGGAACGACGAAGGCGCTGCCCAGTCCAGGTCGCCGCCATTGTCGGCCGAACCCGCATCTTTCGATTGCTTGGCCAGGTCTTCGAACTTGGCGCCGCCCTTGAGCTTGGCGATGATGTCTTTCGCTTCGGCTTCCGTGCCGACCAGGATATGGCGTACGTGGTATTCCTTGTCGCCGGTCTGGGCCACGAAACGATCGTACTCAGCCTTGATATCAGCGTCGCTGACCGGATTTTTCTTCAGGTAGTCGCCAACCAGCGCGTTGATGACGATGGCCTGGCGTGCGTTTTCGATCTGCTGTTTGACAGCTGCATCTTTACCGAAACCTTTGTTTTCCGCTTCCTGCATCAGCACTTCGCGGCCGATCAGATCTTTCTTGATGGCTTCGCGCAGCTGCGGCGAATCCGGTTGCTGGCCTTGGGCGACGACTTGCTTGACGACTGCCTCAACGCGCGACGAAGGGATAGCCTTGCCATTCACAACAGCAACATTTTGCGCAAAAACAGGTACAGCGGCTACAGCGAGTAGTGCGATCAGCAAGCGGGCTGGCTTAAAAGTCATTATTAAATCCTGTTAGGGAAAGTTTCGTAAAAAACGCATAAACGATGATTTATCGCGTTTACTGCAGCGTCATGCCGGCGAGCCGGCCTACGCCAAAAACGCCATCCATATCATGCTTCGGACGGCGCCAATGCGACTATGGCCAATGCATGTATCTCATTATGCATCATATCGTGCACGGAATCATACACCAGACGATGGCGCATGACGAGCCTGAGCCCTTCAAATTTGCTGGAAATGATCCGGACATTGTAATGGCCCCCGCCGGAGGCGGCGCCGGCATGGCCGCGATGGCTTGCCGAGTCGTCCTCGAGCACGCATTCCACAGGAGTAAGCGCCGCTTCCAGGCGGGCGCGGATGCGCTCCATGCGCGTTGCCGGCGAAGTATCTTGCGGGGTATGGAGTTCGTTGCTCACGCGTCTTCCTTGATATGTTTGGACAGGAACAGGGTTTGCACGACGATAAAGGCGAAGAAGATGCCGGTCGCGCCGAATGCCTTGAAGCTGACCCAGGACGCCATGTCGCCCTTGTACAGCACGAAGGCCACGAACAGGTTCACCGCGCCGAGGAAACCGAAGAAAATGATCCAGGCGGCCAGCAGCTGGTTCCAGACCGGATCGGGCAGCTGGATCTGCGCCTCCATGGTCTTGCGGATCAGGTTTTTCTTGAAGCCCAGATGCGCGATCAGCAGCGCCAGGCCCGACAGCCAGTAGATCAGGGTCGGCTTCCATTTCAGGAAGAAGTCGTCGTGCAGATAGATGCTGGCGCCGCCGAACACCACGAAGATGAACAGCGACAGCCACAGCATGCCGTCGACCTTGCGTCCGCGCGCCAGCAGATAGGTAACCATGCCGGCGGTGGCCAGGATGCCGACCAGCGTGGCCACGATCCATGGCGCCTGGTCGGCCTTGATCACGCCGCCCGAGACGATGCCGGACAGGTATTGCTGCACGAAGTCGTGAGTTGCCGTCTCGTAGATGCCGCCCAGTTTAAAGGCGGCAAAAAAAGCGATCAGCGGAAAGAGGTCAAAGAGAAATTTCATGGCGAGACTTTACTATGGTCAACTAAAAAGCGCCTTAGGAATGGCTTAGGCCATCCGGGCGCCTTGTGTTTACGGCTGTGGATCGAAGCGCAGGGACGCCGAATTGATGCAATAGCGCAGGCCGGTCGGCGGCGGGCCGTCCGGGAACACGTGGCCCAGGTGGGCGTCGCACACGGCGCAGATGATCTCGGTGCGCACCATGCCGTGGCTGCGGTCGACGATTTCCTTGACGTTGGCCGGGTCCAGCGCCTGGAAGTAGCTGGGCCAGCCGCAGCCCGAGTCGAACTTGGTGTCGGACGCGAACAGCGGCGTATTGCAGCACACGCAGGTATAGATGCCGTGCTCGTGGTGATCCCAGAACTTGCCCGTGAAGGCCCGTTCCGTGGCCGCATGGCGCGTCACCTGGTATTCCATGGTGTCGAGCATGGCGCGCCATTCGGCGTCGGTTTTTTGTACTTTATTGGTGGTCATGTGGACTCCTTAGGATGAGCAGCTTACTTCAAGATGGCTGGCCCAGTCGGGCGGCAGGGCCGCATAGTGCTGGTGTTCGGGCTGTTCGTCAAATGGCTTTTGCAAAACCGCCAGCAATTGCGCCACTTCCGCGTAGTCCTGCTGCTGCGCCTTGTCGATGGCGACCTGGGCCAGATAGTTGCGAAGCACATACTTGGGGTTGACCTGGTCCATTGCAAGCTTGCGTGCGGCATCCACGCTGTGCTCGGCCAGCAGGCGTGCGCGGTATTGCACGGCCCAGGCGTCGAAGGCGGGGCGGTCGATGAACATGTCGCGCAACGGCGCATCGCTGTCCGGCGCGTGCAATTGCAGATTGCCCAGCGCGCGGAAAAAGTTCGTGAAGTCGACGTGATTGGCCTGCATCACGGCAAACATGGCGTCGAACAGCCGCGTATCGTCGCCTTGCTCCGTGCGCAAACCCAGCTTGGCGCGCAGCAATTCGTTCATTTTGGCGGCAAACGCCGGTTCATAGCTGTCGAGCGCAGCTTGCGCCAGCGGCACTTCGCCGATCAGCGGCAGCAGTGCCTGGCCCAGCGCATGGCAGTTCCTGTGGCCGACCTGCGGCTGGTTCGCATACGAATAGCGGCCTTGGCTGTCGGTATGGTTGCAGATATGTTCGGCGTCGAACGCTTCCATGAAGCCGAACGGGCCGTAGTCGAGCGTCAGGCCCAGGATCGACATATTATCGGTATTCATCACGCCATGCATGAAGCCGACCGCCTGCCAGTGCGCGATCATGTGCGCCGTGCGCGTGCACACTTCCTGCAGCAGCGACGCGTACGGATTGGCGCTGTCGCGCAGCTGCGGATAAAAGCTGTCGATCACATAGTCGGCGAGGATTTTCAGTTCCGCCGGTTTCTTGCGCGCATACCAGTGCTCGAACGAGCCGAAGCGCACGAAGCTGGGCGCCATGCGCGTGACGACAGCGGCCGTCTCGACCGTTTCGCGCACGATGCCCTGGTTCGAGCCCATGATGGCCAGCGCGCGCGAGGTGGGAATGCCGAGCGCCGCCATCGCTTCCGAACACAAAAATTCGCGGATCGACGAGCGCAGCACGGCGCGCCCGTCGCCCATGCGCGAATACGGCGTGGCGCCGGCGCCTTTCAGTTGCAGCTCCATCGGACCGCTGGCCGTGGCGATATCGCCCAGCAAAATGGCGCGGCCGTCGCCGAGCTGGCCGGCCCAGACGCCGAACTGGTGGCCGGAATACACGGCGGCCAGTGGCAGGGAGCGCTCGGCGACGCTGTTTCCGCTCAGCAGTTCTACATAGTCGGGCTGCGCCAGCAGCGCAGGATCGAGGCCGATCAGCCTGGCCGCCGGCGCGCTGGCGGCGACAAAATACGGTGCCGGCAGCGGGGTCGGCATCAGGCGGGTATAAAACGCGGGCGGCAGCGCCGCAAAAGTATTGGCTAGGGGCAGGGTAGAGGCGCTGATGGCAGTTCCGGCCAGGTTTGCTGGCCGGCCTTTAGTAGGTCGGGAACCGCGATTTTACCGCAGGGCGCGCTTGCGTGCGTCCGGGCAGAAAACGGAACCGCCGGTTCCATGCTGCAGCGCAATATCGAAATGCGTTGACCGGAATAGCACGGTCGGTCGAAACTAAGCCGAGTTAGTGAAAATTCATGGCAAATTCAACAACAAGGAGAGACGATGTCGGTATTCCAGGTCAGTCCGGTAATGGGCCAGATGATGAATCAGCCCCTGCTTATTTCCACCATTATCGAATTTGCGGCGCGTCATTTTGCGGCCAGCGAGATCGTCTCGCGGCGCGTGGAAGGCGACATGCACCGCTACACCTACCGCGACTGCCACCAGCGCGCGCGCCGGCTGGCCAATGCGCTGCACGGCCTGGGAGTGGGCATGGGCGACCGCGTGGCCACGCTGGCGTGGAACGGCTACCGCCACCTGGAAGCGTATTACGCCGTGTCCGGCTCGGGCGCCGTGCTGCATACCATCAATCCGCGCCTGTTCCCCGACCAGATCGCGTATATCTCGAACCATGCGCAAGACCAGGTGCTGCTGTTCGACCTGACGTTCTTGCCGGTGGTGGAGAAAATCGCCGCCGCCTGCACCTTCGTGCGCCATTTCGTGCTGATGTGCGACCGCGACCGCATGCCGGCGTGCAGCACGATTCCCGGCCTGCTGTGCTACGAAGACCTGATCGACAGCCATTCCGACCAGTATGAGTGGCCGCTGTTCGACGAAAACGCGGCCGCCACCCTGTGCTACACCTCGGGCACCACCGGCAACCCGAAGGGCGCGCTGTATTCGCACCGCTCGACCGTGCTGCATGCGTATGCCTCTGCCATGCCGAGCGGGCTGAACGTGCGTGCCTCGGACACGGTGCTGCCGGTCGTGCCGATGTTCCATGTGAATGCCTGGGGCCTGCCGTATTCCGTGCCGCTGTCGGGCGCGAAGATGGTGTTTCCTGGCGCGGCGCTCGACGGCAAGTCGCTGTACGAGCTGTTCGAGGCGGAAAAAGTGACGTTTTCGGCCGGCGTGCCGACCGTCTGGCTGGGACTGCTCAACCATGTACTGCAGAATAATCTGCTATTTTCCACCTTCCGCCGCACGGTGATCGGCGGCGCGGCCTGCCCGCCGGCCATGATGGATACCCTGATCGACCGGTTCGGCGTGGAAGTGATCCATGCCTGGGGCATGACGGAAATGTCGCCGTTGGGCACTACCGGCGGCCTGCAGGCCAGACACCTCGACTTGCCGAAGGAGGCGCAGCGCAAGATCCTGCAAAAGCAGGGCCATGCGATCTACGGCGTGGACATGAAGATCGTCGACGACGACGGCAAGGAGCTGCCATGGGATGGCAGCAGCTACGGCCACCTGCTGGTCAAGGGGCCGTGGATCATTGCCTCGTATTACAAGAACGAGGGCGGCGATATCTTGCAGGACGGCTGGTTTCCGACCGGCGACGTGGCCACCATCGACGCGGACGGCTACATGCAGATCACCGACCGCAGCAAGGACGTGATCAAGTCGGGCGGCGAGTGGATCGGCACCATTGACCTGGAAAACCTGGCCATGGCGCACCCGGCCGTGTTGCAGGCGGCCTGCATCGGCCTGTTCCACCCGAAATGGGACGAGCGCCCGGTGCTGGTGGTGGTGCAGCGGCCCGGCATGACGGTGACGCGCGCCGAGTTGCTGCAGTTCTTTGACGGCAAGATCGCCAAATGGTGGACGCCGGACGACGTCCTGTTTGTCGATGCGCTGCCGATGGGGGCGACCGGCAAGATCCAGAAGAACAAGCTGCGGGAGCAGTTCAAGGGGCACACGCTTGGGTAGTGGCGGTGTCGGGTTACGCCCTGCGGGCTAACCCGACCTGCGTGTCGCCGACGTGCCGGGCAGGTCGGATTAGCGGGCCGCCGAGGCGCGAACGCCCGTAATCCGACAACATTGTTGGCCATGCCATCAAGCCGCCTGCCCCAATTTATCCAGCAACCGGTCGCAGCGGAACACGCTCAGCGTCTGCCGTTTTTCGCTGGTGCCGATATCGATCATCTCTTCCATCTCGCTGCGCAGGTCGTTGTGGCTGCCGGTGCGGATCAGCTGCGGCGCGGAAAAGCGCTGGCTGTCGGAAATCGTCATGATATTGTTGACCGCATCGACCAGGAAGCCGTAGCGCTCCTCGCCCCGCTCGATGATCAGGATCCTGGCATTGCTTTCGTCCGCCAGCGGCGGCATCGCGTACAGCTGGCGCAGGTCGACGATGCTGATCATCTGCTGGCGCAGATTCAGTATGCCGCGCAGGTAGCTTGGCATGCCCGGCGGCCTGGTGATCGCGCCGCCCATGTCGATGATTTCGCGCACCTGTTTGATTTCGACCGCAAACGGGTTTTCCACCGTAAACGTGATATACACCTGGCGCTGCGCCTTGCGCACCGCTGCCTTGGCCGCTTCCTCGGCCGGATACAAGCGGGCATGGCCCTGCTGCATCTCGACGATTTCCGCGTTCGACAGGATTTCGCGGTGGTCGAGCACGATCACGTCGCCCACGCCGTCCTTCGTGATGCAGCCTGCAAACATGGCCGCGCGCGCACGGCTCAACAGCGGGATCGGCAGCACTTCGTCGGCAAAATAATGGACGATGCTGTCGACCGAGTCGACCAGGAAGCCCACGGTGGCGTCGTCGAGGCGCACCACGATCACGCGCTGGTCCGGCGAGCTGCCCGCAGCACGGCCCGGCGCCTGCAGCAGGGCGGCAAAATCGACCACCGCCACCTGGCTGCCGCGAAAATGCATGCGGCCCAGGCACAGTTCGCTATTCAGGATCGAGCTGTGCAGCTCGGGCACGCGGATGATTTCCTGGATCGCGGCCATGTCGAACGCAAACGCGGAACCGGCCGCGTGAAAGCTCACGCACTGGCGCCGCTCGCCCTGCGCCAGCAGCCGCGCGCTGTGCTTGCCGGTGGCGGCCTGGCGCGCCAGCACGTGCGGTACGTTTTCGATGCGGACCAGGGCGTGCGGATCGAGGATCTGCAGCAGGCGCGCGCCGTCGTCCTGCAAGATGGTGCCGGCAATCACGGCATGCGCGTCGCCGGCCGCGTATTGCAGGCTCGAACGCTGCGACGGCTGCACGCGCATGATCTCGCCCGTGTCCTGGAACACGATGCCGACCAGCACCTGCTGGAAGTCGAGAATGGCGACCTTGTCGGTGGCAGCGGCGGCGGGCGCCCCGGGGCGGAACAGCCGGCCCAGGTTGACCACCGGAATCACGCTGCCGCGCAAGGTAAACATGCCTTCCAGATAGGCGGGCGACAGCGGCAATACCGTCATCTTCGCCGGATAGTTGACCACCTCGCGGATGCAGCTGGCGGGCAGGGCGAACTCGTCGCCGCCCAGATAGAACGAGCCGAACAGTTCAGGTGCACTTGCCGGCTCACTGGCCACGGCACTGGCTTCATGCATGTGCATGCTGGACTCCGGCATAGGGATTGACGGCCCGGCCCGGCCGGTTGCCGGAGGCGGCCACGTCGGTGATGGCAAAGCTGTGGTCGGCGCAATCGATCAACAACTGGCGGCCGTTGCTGCCGCCCAGCGCGCAAAAGCTCACATGCAGGCCGCAGCGCTCCAGGTATTTGCGTGCCGCCTCGACATTCTGCCGGCCCACCTGCAGGCGGGTGCTGCGCCCGCCAAACATGCTGGCGCCGCCCGCCAGCACCACGTCGATGTCGGGATAGTCGGCCACGCGCGCGCCCATCAGCCGCAGCAGCGCCGGCACGGCCTGGCTCACATAGCGCGCTCCCATGCTGGCGTCCGGTCCCGGCGCCTCCGGCAGCAGGCAATGCGCGAGGCCGCAGCGGTCGCCCTTTTTCCAGATAAAGCCGATGCCGATGCACGAGCCGAGCAGGGCCTGCAGCTGGTCGTCATGCGCACCCACGCGCAGCTGGCCCATGCCTACCTGTTTCAGGGGCGTGTCCCACAATTCCGTGTGCAGCGTTGCAGCCATCGTTGCATTCATTTACGCCTCGCCTGTCTTGTAAATCATGGGGAACTCGAATTGATAGCCGGTACCGAGGCGGGCAATCGTTTCCGATTCGCCCAGGATCAGCCGGCCTTCGTCCTTGAGGCTGTGGCGCGCCTGGCGCAGTACCGTTTCCTGGTGCTCGGCATCGAAATAAATCAGCACATTGCGCAGGAACACCAGATCGAACTGCTGGGCCGGGCGCAGCGGTTCGAGCAGGTTGTGCAGCGCGAAGCTGACGTTCTGCCGCAGGATGTCATTGACCTGCACGCCCTGCGGCGACGGCGAAAAATACTTGCGCAGCAATTCCGGGTGCGACAGGCCGATGCGTTCGACCGAACGGCCGCTGTACTGGCCGGCGCGCGCCGCGTTCAAGATCTGCTGCGAAATATCGCTGGCAAAGATCTGGTAGCGGAAGGACGGCTGCAGCACCCTGAATTCCTCGCACACCATGGCGATCGAATACAGCTCCTCGCCGCTGGCCGCCGCCGCCGACCAGACTTTCAGGCAGGCGCCCGGATGCTGGCGCGCCCAGCCGGGCAGGTAGCGCTCGCGGAAATACGCCCACACCTGTGGCGTGCGGAAGAACAGCGTGTCGTTGGTAGTCACCAGGTCGATGAAATGCGCCACTTCCGAGCGGTCGCTGCTGACGCGGTCCAGGTAGGCCTGGTAGCTGTGCAGCGACAGTGCCTGCAGGCGCGGCTGCAGACGCCGTTCGAGCAGGATGCTCTTGCGCGGCGTCATGGCGATGCCCGTATGCTCGCGCACCATGGCGATCAGGCTGGCAAGGACTTCGGGCGTCAGGGTGGCGGCATGGCTCATCGTCAAGCTGCTCCTAGACCACGAAACCGGAGACGGTCTGGTTCAGGTTGCCGGCGCGGTCGTTCAGCGCGTCGGTCGAACGGGCGATGCTGTCGACATTGGCCGCCGACTTTTCCGTTTCCTCGGCAATGTACTGGATCGCGGTCGACACTTCGCGCGCCGTCAGCAGCTGTTCGTTGGCCGCCTTCGAGATGTCCGAGATGGCCAGGGTGGTCTTGCCTACGCCCGAGACAATCTTGTCGAAGGCATCGCTGGCCTGGCGCGAAATCTCGCTGCCGGTGGTCACGCGCTTGACCGACTCGTTGATCAGCTTGGAGATTTCCTTGGTGGCCTGCGACGAGCGCTCGGCCAGTTTGCGCACTTCGTCGGCCACCACCGAGAAGCCCAGTCCATGTTCGCCGGCGCGCGCCGCCTCGATGGCCGCGTTAAAGGCCAGCATATTGGTCTGGTTGGCGATCTCGCTGATGACCTTGACGATCTCGCCGATATCTTCCGACGAGCGGTTGATCAGGTCCATCGCCTCGATCGATTTCGCCACCGCGCGCGCGCCCGCTTCGGCTTCCTGCTGCGTGGTGCGCGCCAGGTAGTCGGCGCTGGACACGTTTTCGGCGATCGAATTGATGGAATACGTCAGGCCGTCGATCGAGGCGTTCATCTGCTCGACGGTGGCGCCCAGCGCCTGCGTGCCGACCGCCACGCCGGTAGCCCGTTCGGCGATCGCGTGCGAGGAATCGGCAAAGCCGCCGGCGGCGGTGACCACATTGGCGATCACGCCGCGCAGGTCGACGATCATCTTGCCGATGCCGCCCGCCAGCAGGTCGATCGGCTCGTCGCCTTCCTGCACGATGGTGCAGGTCAGGTCACCCTGCGCCGCGCGCGCCACCGATTCGAGCAGGGTCTTGACCTTGCGGCTTTCGTCCCGCGATTTGTCGTGGATGCTCGCTTCCAGTTTCACCTGGTCGGTAATGTCGATGGCAAACTTGACCACCTTGTACGGCTTGCCATTCAGGTCGAGGATGGGATTGTAGGTTGCCTGTATCCACACCACCTTGCCATCGTTGCCGATGCGTTTGTAGCGGCCGCTGTCGAATTCGCCGCGATTGAGCTTTTGCCAGAATTTTTTATAGTCGAGACTGTTGGCATAGTCCGCCTCGCAGAAGATGCGGTGATGTTCGCCCTTGATATCGGCCAGTTCATAACCCATCACTTCGAGGAAATTCGGATTGGCGTCGAGCACATTGCCGTTGACGTCGAATTCCACCACCGCCTGCGCCTTGCCGATCGCGCTGACCTTGCCTTCGTATTCGGCATTGCGCATCTTGCTGGAGGTCACATCGGTGGCGAACTTGATGACCTTATAGGGCTTGCCGTCGGCGTCGAAGATCGGGTTGTACGAGGCACTGATCCATACCTCGTGGCCATCCTTGGCGATGCGCTTGTACTCGCCCTGGTCGAATTCGCCGCGCGCCAGCCTGGCCCAGAATTCGCGGTATTGCGGCGACTTCACATAGTCGGGGTCGCAGAACATGGCGTGATGGTGGCCTTGCACCTCGTCCAGCGTATAGCCGACAACACGGAGAAAATTGTCATTCGCGTGCAGGATGGTACCGTCGAGCTCGAATTCGATCACCGCCTGCACCCGGTTGATGGCAGTATTGATCGCTTGTAAGTCCAGATCCTGGGAATGGCTGACATGGCTGGCTGCGTCCATAATATTTCCTTCAATATGAGTCGGCGTTAATTGAAAATCAAAAAGCATCATTAATGCATTAATTGTGACAAAGCGTGAGAATATGCCGCGTCTTATATGGCGTGATAATTGGTGAGAATGTCGAAACGCATGCCGCATTACATGACAGCCAGTGTGCCATATATGAGATGGCCGGTAGTGTATTGATTTTCATCACTAAATTTATGATTCCTTGTTGCCTGCAGAAAAACAGAAAAGGTCAATAAATAATGGAAAAAGTGGCGCTATTCCCGTATTTTTCATTCAAAGATAAATACTTTCGAATAACAGACTCATGTATTAATATTTGTATTTCGTGCAATATTATGAATATCCGTTCGATAGTCGCCGATTGCTTTTGTGGCGCTTGGCAGCCGCCATCCGCGGCGATCGGGTACCATGACGCCGGGCAGTACCGCGCGCAGGGGGCGGACAAAAATAATACGAGCGTTCTTTTGTGCGGTATAGTCAAGCTTCAGCACTGGCAAGTTGATATGCCAACTGAAGATACGCCAACTGAATTCACCAAACCAACAAGGAAGAGACAATGAGCGCCGACTATCAAGTCAACGGTTCCGTAGCTGTGATTACCCTCGCCAATCCACCCGTCAACGGACTGGGCCTGGCCACCCGTACCGCCGCCGTGGCCGGCATCCGCCAGGCGCTGGCGGACGACGCCATCAAGGCCATCGTCATCACGGGCGCCGGCAAGGCCTTTTCAGGCGGCGCCGACATCAAGGAATTCAATTCCCCCAAGGCCCTCACGGAGCCGACTTTGCACACCCTGATCAATGTGGTGGAAAGCTCGACCAAGCCGGTGATTGCCGCCATCCATAGCGTGTGCATGGGCGGCGGGCTGGAGCTGGCGCTGGGCTGCAATTACCGCGTCGCCGCGCCTGGCGCGCAGATGGCCTTGCCGGAAGTCAAACTGGGCATCCTGCCCGGCGCCGGCGGCACGCAGCGCCTGCCGCGCGTGCTGGGCCTGGAAATGGCGTTGAACATGATCGTCTCGGGCACGCCGGTGGCGTCCGAAAAACTGGCCGGCACGGCGCTGTTCGATGAAGTCACACAGCCCGGCGCCGACCTGCTGGCCGCCGCCGTGGCATTTGCCGAAAGAATCGGCGATGCGCGTCCGCTGCCGAAAGTGCGCGACCGCAAGGTCGATTATCCGAACCATGAAGCGTTCCTGCAGTTTTCACGCAATACCGTGAAAGCCATGTCCGGCCCGTTCCCGGCGCCACTGAAATGCGTGGAAGCAGTCGCCGCTGCCGTGACGATGAAATTCGACGACGGATTGAAATTCGAGCGCGAGCTGTTCATGCAGCTGGTGCAGTCGCCTGAATCGAAAGCCTTGCGCCACGCCTTTTTCGCCGAGCGCGTGGCCAGCAAGGTGCCGGACGTGCCGGCCGACACGCCGGTGCGCGCGATCGCCTCGGCCGCAATTGTGGGCGCCGGCACCATGGGCGGCGGCATCGCCATGAATTTTGCCAACGCCGGCATCCCCGTGATCCTGCTGGAAACGAAGCAGGAAGCGCTGGACAAGGGCCTGGCCACCATCCGCAAGAACTACGAGAACACCGTCAAGAACGGCAAGCTGACGCAGGAAAAAGCCGAACAGCGCATTGCGCTGGTCACCGGCACGCTCCGATACGAAGACGTGGCGCAGGCCGATATCGTGGTCGAGGCCGTGTTCGAGGAGATGGGTGTCAAGGAAGCGGTGTTCAGGCAGCTCGATGCGGTGATGAAACCGGGCGCCATCCTGGCGTCGAACACCTCGACCCTGGACCTGGACCAGATCGCCAGTTTCACCGGGCGCCCGCAGGACGTGATCGGCACGCACTTCTTCAGCCCGGCCAACGTGATGAAGCTGCTGGAAATCGTGCGCGGCAAGGAAACCGGCAAGGACGTGCTGGCCAGCGCGCTGGCGCTGTCGAAAAAATTGAAAAAGACCGGCGTCGTCTCGGGCGTGTGCGACGGTTTTATCGGCAACCGCATGATCGAGCAGTACAGCCGCCAGGCCGGTTTCCTGCTGGAAGAAGGCTGCCTGCCGGAGCAGGTCGACAAGGCGGTGGAAAAATTCGGCTTTGCCATGGGGCCGTTCCGCATGGGCGACCTGGCCGGCAACGATATCGGCTGGGCCATCCGCAAGCGCCGCTACGTGCAGAAGCCGGACGTGACGTATTCGAAAACGGCCGACCTGCTGTGCGAGCTGGGACGCTATGGCCAGAAGACGGGCGCCGGCTGGTATGACTACAAGGCGGGCGACCGCAAGGCTTATCCGTCCGAGCAGGTCAATGCCATGATCATCGAGCATTCACAGGCTATCGGCGTCGAGCGGCGCAAGATCAGCGACCAGGAAATCGTCGAGCGCCTGGTGTATGCGCTGGTCAACGAAGGCGCGCGCATCCTGGCAGAGGGCATCGCGCTGCGCGCCTCCGATATCGACATGGTGTATTTGACCGGCTATGGCTTCCCGCTGTTCCGGGGCGGACCGATGTTCTACGCCGATACGGTGGGCCTGCCGAACGTGCTCGAGGCGATCGAAGGCTATGCCAGGGCGCGCCATGGCGAGGCATGGACGCCGGCGCCGCTGCTGGTGAAATTGGCGGGCGAAGGCAAGGGCTTCAATAGCTGATAAAACCCAACGGCAGAAACTGGGGTCGGACCCTCAGGGTCCGAC
>NZ_DAMAGB010000010.1:0-104103 GCF_031995485.1 Janthinobacterium sp. | reverse complement strand
CCGCCGAGTCGCCGAACCCGATCGTCAACCACCTGGTGATCATGCCGGACATCGAAAAACGCCTGGAGGCGTTCGTGCGCGCCGGCCACGGTATCGTGGTGTTCCCGGGCGGGGCAGGCACGGCCGAAGAGATCCTGTATATCCTGGGCATCCTGCTGCATCCGGACAATGCCGAGATTCCGTTCCCGCTGATCTTCACGGGGCCGGAAACCTCGCGCGAATATTTTGTGCAGATCAACCAGTTCATCCACGACACGCTGGGTCCGGAAGCGCAGCAGCGCTACAAGATCATTATCGACGACCCGGAACTGGTGGCGCGTGAAATGCTCGAAGGCATCAAGCAGGTGCGCGAATACCGCAAGGCGCACAGCGACGCGTATTATTTCAACTGGCTGTTGAAGATCGACCACGAATTCCAGAAGCCGTTCCACCCGACCCATGAAAACATGCGGAACCTGAGCCTGCACAAGAACCAGGCCAAGCACCTGCTGGCGGCCCAGCTGCGCCGCGCGTTCTCGGGCGTGGTGGCCGGCAACGTCAAGGACGACGGCATCCGCTCGATCGAAAAATACGGCAACTTCGAGATCCACGGCGACAAGGACATCATGGGGCCGATGGACGCGCTGCTGGCCTCGTTCGTGGCGCAGCACCGCATGAAGCTGGCGGGGACGGCTTACGTGCCGTGTTATACCGTGGTGCAGTAAAAACACCGCCCTGTCCGCGGCTCCCATCCGTACGGGCAGGGCGCCAGCATGCTTCCTGCCTGCAGGCGCGCACCCGCTGCGCGCTATCCCTCCCTCTTGCTCCGGCGCACCATTGCCCGCCCGCCTGCGCCCTCTGCCTGGAGATGTTATGATTCGCGCACTAAAAGTTTCCTGCGGGAAGCAAAATAGGTAAAATTACAAGATTGCATGCGCGATCGTTTTTCAATAACAGAGAATTTTTATGTGGCCTTTTTCAACCAACTCCACTGCGGCGATGGCGCAGGCGGAACTGCAGGCCGTGTGCCAGCAACTGGACCTTGCACGAGCCGATGCGGCTCGCCTCGCTGATGATAATATGCACCTGATGGATCGCTTCGACCTGGTGCGCGGCGCTACCTCCGACGGCTTGTGGGACATGGAAGTGAACCAGTCCGATCCCGGCAACGAAAACAATGTGTTCTGGTGGTCCGATCAGTTCCGCGCCTTGCTCGGTTATCGCAGCGAGAGCGATTTCCCCAACGTGCTGGGCAGCTGGTCGCGCCTGCTGCACCCCGACGATTTCGCTCCGACCATGACGGCGTTCGGCAAGAGCCTGGGCGACCGGACCGGACGCACCGCCTACGACGTGCGTTACCGCCTGAAATGCCGCGACGGCGAATATCGCTGGTTTGCCGCCAAGGGAAAAATCCTGCGCGATGACGATGGCACGGCGCAGCGCATTGCCGGTTCGCTGACCAGCATTGAAACGCAGCTTGCCAAAGAGCGCGAGCTGGAAAAAACGCTGGTGCGTTTCGAATTGTCGGGCGATATGATCAATGACGGTTTGTACGACGTTGAAATCGTCGCTGGCGATCCGATCAATCCGAACAACGTGTTCTGGTGGTCGCCGCAGTTCCGCAGCCTGCTCGGCTATCAAAGCGAGCAGGAGTTTCCGAATGTGATGGATTCCTGGGCCTCGCGCCTGCACCCGGAAGACAGCGAACAGAGCCTGGGCGGCTTCATGGCCCATCTCAATGACCGCAGCAGCGGCGAGCCATTCACGGTGGTGCAGCGGGTGCGCTGCGCTGACAACGAATACCGCTGGTTTCGGGTCAAAGGGCAGACCAGGCGCGACGCCAACGGCTATCCTTTGCGCTCGGTCGGCGCATTGACCGACATTCACTCGCAAAAGCTGGCCGAAGAGGCCAAGGAACGGCAGGTCGCCTACCAGGCCAGGCTGGAAGCGAGCCTGAAGGATATCGGCAGGATCGTCGAGACGATCGAGCTGATCGCGCGGCAGACCAATCTGATTGCGCTCAATGCCGCCATCGAGGCAGCCCGTGCCGGCAACGCGGGCCGCGGCTTTTCGGTGATCGCCGGCGAGGTGCGGCAGTTATCGTCGCGCACGACGGAGGCGACCGCCGAAGTGTCGCGGATTCAGCGGGCGCTGGCCGAGGCCTGATTGATTGCCGCGCGGCACCGGGCATGAAAAAAGCCGCCGGATCGCGCGATCCGGCGGCTTTTTTATCGGCCAGCGATGGCGATTACTCTTCGCGGCGCAGGTGCGGGAACAGCAGCACGTCGCGGATATTCGGCGAGTCCGTGATGATCATCATCAGGCGGTCGATGCCGATGCCGCAGCCGCCGGCTGGCGGCATGCCGTATTCGAGCGCGCGGATATAGTCGGCGTCGTAGAACATCGCCTCTTCATCGCCGGCGTCCTTGGCGGCCACTTGCGCCAGAAAGCGGGCCGACTGGTCTTCGGCGTCGTTCAGCTCCGAGAAGCCATTGGCGATCTCGCGGCCGACCATGAACAGCTCGAAGCGCTCGGTGATGCCGGCCACCGTGTCGGAAGCGCGCGCCAGCGGCGATACTTCGGCCGGATAGTCGATGATATAGGTCGGTTCCCACAGCTGGGCTTCGGCCGTCTCTTCGAACAGCGCCAGTTGCAGCGCGCCGAGACCTGCGGTGGCGAACGGTTTCACGCCGAATTTCTTCAGTTCTTCCTTGATGAATTCCGCATCGGCCAGCTGCTCCGCAGTATAGTGCGGCGCGTACTTGTTGATGGCGCCGACGATGGTCATGCGGTGGAACGGCTTGGCCAGGTCCAGCTCGCGCCCGCCATAGGTCAAAGTAGCCGTGCCGTGCGCGTCGATGGCGGCCTGGCGGATCACGGCTTCGGTGAAGTCCATCAGCCATTTGTAGTCGGTATAGGCCGCGTAGAATTCCATCATCGTGAATTCCGGGTTGTGACGGATCGACACGCCTTCATTGCGGAAGTTGCGGTTGATCTCGAACACGCGGTCAAAGCCGCCCACCACCAGGCGCTTCAGGTACAGCTCGGGAGCGATACGCAGGTACATTTCCATGTCCAGCGCATTGTGGTGCGTGACGAACGGCTTGGCTGCCGCGCCGCCGGGGATGGTGTGCAGCATCGGCGTTTCCACTTCCATGAACTCGTTCTTTTCCATGAAGCGGCGGATCGACGAGATGGCGGCGGTACGGGCCTTGAAGGTGCGGCGCGTCTCTTCGTTCATGATCAGGTCGACGTAGCGCTGGCGGTATTTCGTTTCCTGGTCGGCCAGGCCGTGGAACTTGTCCGGCAGCGGGCGCAGCGACTTGGTGATCAGGCGCAGTTCGGTGACCTTGATGGTCAGCTCGTCGGTCTTGGTCTTGAACAGCGTGCCCGTCACGCCCAGGATATCGCCCAGGTCATAGTGGTGCAGCGCGGCCATCGCCGCTTCGCCGGTGAGGTCCAGCGTGGCGTAGATCTGGATGCGGCCATCGGCCTTCGGGCCCGAAGCATCCTGCAACGTGGCGAAAGCGGCCTTCTTGCCCGCTTCGCGCTTGAGCATCATGCGCCCGGCCAGCACCACCTTGACAGGTTCGGCTTCCAGCTCTTCGCGCGTCTTCGTGCCGTATTGTGCGTGCAGATCGGCCGCCTTGTGTTCAGGGCGGAAATCGTTCGGGAAGGCGATGCCTTGTTCGCGCAGTGCGGCCAGCTTGACGCGGCGCTCGGCGATGATCTTGTTTTCATCGGGGGCGGCGGCTTGTTCTTGGATGTCCGTGGTCATGATTGAGGTCTGTTCTTGTTGATTAAATGGGGGTTGCCATGGCTGACGTGCTGGCAAACAGCGCGTCGAGATCGAGTTCGCTGAAGTTGGCGGCGATGCGGATCACATTGTCGAATTCGGCAAACGCCGAGGCGGGCAGGGTAGTGGTCAGCACCACCGCGCGCATGCCGGCGCGGCGTGCCGCTTCCACGCCCAGCGGCGCGTCTTCGAAGACGATGCAGTTCTCGGGCCGCGCGCCGACTTTTTCGGCGCCCGCCAGGAAAACATCGGGGTTCGGCTTGCCGCGCGCTACATCGCCGGCGCCGACAATGGCGTCGAACTTGCTGCGCAAGTCCAGCCCGTCGAGCGTGAAGACGATGTTTTCATTCGGCGCGGCAGTGCCCACCACCAGCTTGACGCCGGCGGCGGCTGCCCTGGCGATCAGCGCGTCGAAACCCGGCACGGTGGCCAGGTGCGGCGCATACAGCTCGCGGTACAGGGCTTCTTTCTCGGCGTTCAGGCTGACATGGTCGACATCGTCGCCCAGGTAGCTGCGCATGATTTCATGGCCCTGGCGTCCTGCCGTGTCGAGGAAAAACGCGTCCGGGTCGATCACCTGGCCGCGGCGCTCGAAAAACGCCAGCCACGACTTGGTGTGGAAGGCCATGTTGTCGACGATGGTGCCGTCCATGTCGAAGATCAGTGCACGCTGAGAATTGGTCATGCTTTACACGCCTTGTTTCAGGGAAGCGGAAATGAAGTCGTCGATGTCGCCATCGAGCACGCCCTTGGTGTTGCCCGTCTCGAAGCCGGTACGCAAGTCCTTGATGCGGGACTGGTCCAGCACGTAGGAGCGGATCTGGTGGCCCCAGCCCACGTCGGTCTTCGAGTCTTCCAGCTTCTGCTGTTCGCTCATGCGCTTGCGCAGTTCATGTTCGTACAGCTTGGCTTTCAGCATTTCCATCGCTTCGGCGCGGTTGCGGTGCTGCGAACGGTCGTTCTGGCACTGCACCACGATGCCGGTCGGCGCATGCGTCATGCGGACGGCCGAGTCGGTTTTATTGATGTGCTGACCACCAGCGCCCGACGCGCGGTAGGTGTCGACGCGGATATCGGCCGGGTTGACATCGATCTCGATCGAATCGTCGACTTCCGGATACACGAACAGCGACGTGAACGAGGTATGGCGGCCATTGGCCGAGTCGAACGGCGACTTGCGCACCAGGCGGTGCACGCCCGTTTCCGTGCGCAGGAAACCGTAGGCGTGATCGCCCTCGACTTTCAGCGTGGCGGTCTTGATGCCGGCGACCTCGCCGTCGGACTGCTCCAGGATTTCAACTTTAAAACCCTTGCGTTCGCAATAGCGCAGGTACTGGCGCAGCAGCATCGAGGCCCAGTCCTGGGCTTCGGTACCGCCGGCGCCGGCCTGGATGTCGATAAAGCAGTTGTTCGGGTCCATCGGATTGTTGAACATCCGGCGGAACTCCATGCTTTCGATAACCTTGCGGATTTCCTCCACGTCGCCTTCGATCGCTTCAAGCGTCTCGTCGTCGCCTTCTTCGCGGGCCATGGCGAACAGGTCAGCCGTGTCGCGCAGGTCGGCGTCGGCCTTGGTCAGCGTAAAGACAATGGCTTCCAGCGCCTTTTTCTCTTTGCCGAGATCCTGGGCGCGCTTGGGATCGTTCCAGACGGTAGGGTCTTCCAGTTCTTCGTTGACTTGCTCTAGTTTCTCCGACTTGACAGTGAAGTCAAAGATACCTCCGAAGTTCGGCTTCGCGGACCGTCAGGTCGGAGAGCAGGGCGGAGATGATATTGATGCGTTCGGCTTCCATGATCTTGGTCTTTTAGTAGTGTAATCAAACCTTGGATTATACCCTAGAGCATGCCGAAGCCGGCCGTCGAAGTGCGGGGCGCGAGAATTAAGCTTGCTGGGAAGAGGAGGACGTGCGCCAGATTGCAAGGCGACAGGCGTGATGCATGCGCAGCAGTCCAGGCCATGCTTTGCTGACACGCGGCGCGCCAGCGTCAACAGCGTGCATGGAGGCGTATGAGGCGCGTGCTGCGGCATACGCCGCAGGCCTGCGCGGCGGGGTCAGATAGTTTCTTTGGTTGCCAGTTTCATGGTGCAACTCCTTGGTATGGCGACATGGTGTCCTTGACAATCACCAGTGTATACCCCTGGCCGGGCAAAAGCAATTTGCCCGGCGTGGCCAGTACCCAACGCATATAGCCATCGGTATCGACGACGGGATCATCATTCGGCATTTCAATGCTGTCGTTCATGAAACGGATATGGTAGCCATTGCTGACCCGTGTCTTGATGACGGCGCCGTTGATAAAGCGCGTCAGCGTGGCATTGATAAACGGTTCGCTGTGCACGTTCTGCTCGGTACGGAAGGCGCGTTCCAGGCGCGCACCGCCCGTATCGGGATTGATGTGGTCAAGCAGGTTGAGGGTCAGCTTCCTGGCGCGCGGATTATCGGCCAGCGGCTGAAAATCATACGTTTCGAATTTCTTGTCGTTGATGCGCAGCCACAGCAGCGTGGTCGCGCCGTCGCCTTCGATGGTCTGGACAAAGACGGGATTGCTGCGGCCCGGTGCGAGCAAGATATCGGTTTTCAAGGTATTGCTGACGCTGCCCCGGCCATCGGCCCCGATGTCGATATCGTATTGAATCTGGAAGTCAGTGAAGTGGTAGTCCGCCTTGCTGTCGATATAGCGCCTTTCCAGCAACCCTGTGGGCCGCGGATAGCGCAGCGGCAGCGACCTGGAGAAGATCGCCTCGGTAATCAGGCGCCAGTTTTTCAGCAGCAGGGGTTCGTCGTCGATATGTGCGGGATTGTAAATGGCCGCCATGATAATTTCACGAAAGATGGCCGAAAACTGCACCGATTTGAGGATGACGGAAAAGACGCCGGCAATCACGATGGTGCGCCCCAGATCGGTCAGGTAGGGCGCAATATTGACCTTGAAAATAATAATGTCGCGCGTGCTGGCAAAAAACAGCAAGCTGCCCAGTATCAGGAAGGACAGCGCCGGATTGGCGGCGATTGCCTTGACTACGGCCGTATCGATGAACTTTCGATAGAGATCCATCGTCACACTCCTGTCGCTGTGAGGCCTGCGGTTGCCATGCGCACCGATTGCGCGCCGCAGGAGCGGCGCGTATGATGGCCAGTTTTACTTATTCTGCCCCTGCCCATGTCGACTGCCTTGCGCCTGCTCATCCTTCCCATCGCTCCCGTCCTGCTGGCTGCCTGCAGCACCTTGCCGGCCCCCACTGCGGCCGGCAGTACCGCCACCCTGGCCCTGCTCGAGACGACGGATCTGCACGCCAATGTGCTCAGCTATGACTACTACAAGCTGCAGGACGAGCCGTCGATCGGGCTGGAACGCACGGCGGCGCTGATCGCCCAGGCGCGCAGCGAATTTCCGAACAACCTGCTGCTGGACAATGGCGACACGATCCAGGGTACGGCGCTGGCCGACTATCAGGCACTGGTGAAACCGCTGGCCTGCGGCCAGACGCTGGCGATCTACAAGGCGATGAATCTGCTGAAGGTCGACGGTGGCGGTATCGGCAACCATGAATTCAATTACGGCCTGGCATTCCTGAGCCAGGTGACGGGCAACCAGTTCGACGTCGACAGCGTCGATGCGGCAAAACCGCGCTGCGCGGGGCCGCAGTTCCCGCAGGTGCTGGCCAACGTCTATAGCGTGAAAAGCGGCAAGCCGCTGTTCGCGCCGTATCACATCATCGACAAGAAAATTACGGCGACAGGCGCCGACGGCAAGACCATCACCAGCACCGTCAAGGTCGGCATCATCAGCTTTGCGCCGCCGACCATCATGTCGTGGGACAAGCGCTGGCTGGAAGGCCGCGTGTACACGCAGGGCGTGCGCGAGACGGCGGAAAAATTCATCCCCGAGATGCGCGCCAGGGGCGCCGAACTGGTGGTGGCCATTTCGCACGGCGGCCTGGACAACAGCCCCTACTCGCCGACCATGGAAAACGGCAATTATTACCTGTCGCAGGTGCCGGGCGTGGACGCCATGCTGATCGGCCACTCGCACCAGCTGTTCCCGAATGCCGCCAGCACCGTGCCGCAGTTCAATCTGCCGGGCGTCGACAAGACCCGTGGCCTGGTCAATGGCGTGCCGACCGTGTTGGCCAATCTGTGGGGCAAGCACCTGGGCGTGATCGGCCTGCATCTGCGCCACGACGGCAGGCAGTGGGTAATCGACAAGGCGCAAACCACGGTCGAAGCGCGCGGCATCCAGAACGCGGACAAGAGCTATGTCCAGCCTGACGCGGCGATCGCGCAACTGGTGGCGGCAGAACACGCGGCCACCATCGCCTATGTGCAGACGCCGGTCGGATCCACGGATTTCCGCATGTCGACCTATTTTGCCGATGTGGGCGACATCAGTGCCATCGAAGTGGTGAACCAGGCGCAAGCGGGCTACCTGGCCAGCTATGTAAAAGCCAACCTGCCGCAGTACGCCAGCCTGCCGGTGCTGTCGATGTCGTCACCGTTCAAGAGCGGCTCGGCCGGCGTGACCGACTATACGGATGTGAAGGCCGGCAATGTGGCGCTGAACAATGCGGCCGACCTGTACCTGTATCCGAATGCGCTGTACGGCGTGAAGATGACGGGCGCGGAACTGAAGGCCTGGCTGGAGCACTCGGCGCAGCGCTTCAATACCATCGACCCGGGCAAGGCTGCGCCGCAGGAACTGATCAATACCGCGCACCCGAGCTACAACTTCGACACCATCACCAGCCAGGACGTCAGCTACGAGATCGACGTGACGCAGCCGCCGGGCCAGCGCATCAAGGGCTTGCGCTACCAGGGCAAGCCGGTGGATGCACAACAGGAGTTCCTGATCGCCACCAATAACTACCGCGCCAGCGGCGGCGGCAACTTTCCTGGCCTTGACGGCAGCAAGACCGTGCTCGCTTCGCCCGACAACAACCGCGAACTGCTGATCGCCCATGTGGCACAGCAGAAAAACCTGACGCGCGCAGCCAATGGCGCGGCGCGCAGCTGGCGCTTTGCCAAGGTCGCCACCAGGGGACCGGTGGTGTTTCATACTGCGCCGGACATGATCGAACTGGCGAAGGCCGCCGGCATCGACAATGTCACGCAGCTGAAAGCCGACGATGGGGCCGGCAAGGGCTTTGCGCTGTACCAGATCGACCTGGCGAAGTGAAGCTGAAAGCTTTTTTCATCGCTGCGCTGCTGGCTGTTGCCTGCTGCGCGCAAGCGCAGGAGGGCGTGGCCACTACGGTGGCGCAGGCCAAGGTGCTGATGCGTTCAGGCGGCGCCGGCGCGGTGCAGGCGCGCACGCTGTTCGAGGCCGCGGCGCGCCAGGGAAGCGGTGCGGCCGCGTATTACCTGGGGCTGATGGCCAAGAATGGCATCGGAGGCGCGCAGGACAATGCCGCCGCCTTGCGCTGGCTGGAACTGGCGGCACAGCGCCAGGTGGCGCCAGCCATGTTCATTGCCGCCAACCTGCTGCAGGGGCGGGATGCGCGGCAGGCCCGTTACTGGTTGGACAGCGCCTGCGCGCTGGAGTATCCGGAAGCGCTGATGCAAAAAGCCATCGCCCTCAATGACGGGACGATGGGCTATGCGGCGGACCCGGAACAGGCGGCCTTGTATCTCAAAATGGCCGAGCATGCGATGGGGCATCGGCAGCCGGAGCCTTAAGAGTGCAGCGATCTGGCCGCCTTGACCATGGCCAGCGGGTCGCGTGACAGGATCGCCGCCCCCAGTTCCACCAGGCGGGTGGCCGTGGTGATATGGTGCTTGAGGTCTGTGACTTTTTTCAGGTTCTGCCTGGCATGCGCGATGGCGTCATTGATTTCGGCGATCGGTGCCTGCGCTGCCTGGCCCAGCAAATAAATGCCGTAGGCGCGAAACAGGATTACCATCTGGTCGAGCTGGTTCTCCAACTGTTCCAGCCGGTCTTCATCGGCGTGCTCGTCGCCCGGCTTCGCTGCCAGCCGCAACGCAATACGCAGCTCGAGTATCAAACTCGATGCCTGTGCCAGGCCATCGGCGATTTCATAGGTCAGTTCCCTGCCGAGTTTGCTTGCATCGTTCATGCTGTTCTCCTGGCGAGATGAGACGGTTTACCAGCGCACCGGTGCATAAAATGCCGCCTGCCGCTGCAGCGCCGCGACCTGCTGCCGGAATTGTTCCAACTGCTGTTTCAGGGCGGGCTCCTGCATGCTGTCCAGGTTGGCGCGCAAGGACGCCAGGCTGGCCTGCATGCCATCGATCGCGCGCACATAATATTCATCGGCCAGTTTTTGCCGCTCGGCGAGTTGCTTGCCTTCCATGTACAGGCGGGTGTCGATGTAGTTGGCTGCCAGCGGTTCGGTGCGCGCCGTGCCGGCCACATAGGTGCGCAGCAGCGCCAGGTCGCGCGCCTCGGTACCGAGGCCGGCGCTGTAGGTGCGTTGCGCGTACTCCTTCAGCAAGTCGGTGGCGGCGTGGACTTCATCCTGCCTGGCCAGCAGATCGCGCAAGGTGGCCTTTTGCCGCCGCTGCGTCATCTGGCTGGCCAAAAACTGTCCCAGCCTGACCGCAACCGACAGCTTGCCCTCGTCAAAGACGGGCGTTCCGCTGCCGGGCCGCTGTAGGCTGCCCAGCGCCTCGCCCAGACTATTGCTTTCCGCTGAAAAACTTCTCAGGTCGCCGTTCGCTGCTGCGGCAATGCTGTTGGCGTAGGCCAGCACGATCTCGTTGATGGCGTTGATGGCCGCTACCTGCGCACTGGTGGGGAGGATGGGTGCGCAAGTTGCCGCCGCTGCCTGCTCGTTCGCTGCCGCGTCGAATGCTTTGCTCAGCAATATCTGTTTGCGCATGCTGTTGGCCATGCAGCTGTCATGCGTGCCTGACAGCATCGGTGGCAAGACCGCGGATAGTTTTGCTGTTTCGGCGGCGAACATGCGCGCTGGTTCAAGCTTCGTGCTGGCACATCCGCTCGCCAGCAAGGCGAGCAGCAGGCCGGCCAGACAAGTGCGGACGGAGTAAGCGGCAAGGCGTTGCATATCACCTCCTGCGGGTGGACAGGCTGGCGCGGATGCGTCGGCCACAGCTGACCTTAGCAGTTTGGATCAGTTCGCAATTGACGAAGATCATGGTCGCGCGCGGCGTTTTCAAGGAAATTTGCGTTATGCGAATGCATGTTCCGGCAAGTCATGCGCGCCGCATTTGCGCCATATATTGCTTACAAAATACTGACAATGTTGTCGTTATTTCGCGTTTTCCCCATGCTGCGTCGCGTCATACGTAGTTGTTGCTGGTACCAAATTACTAACCTACAATGATTTATCGATGGGGCGGTTTTCCAGCGTACGACTATAAAAATAAGTGGTTCAAAAACGTTGTATCAGAGGAGATGACAAAATGAAGTTCAAACAGAAATTGCTGGTAGCAAGTTTGGTGTTGGGTTTCTCGCAAGCGGCTGTGGCAGCCGACCCCATCAAGATCGGCGTGTCCGGTCCGTTCACTGGCGGCTCGGCGCCGATGGGCGTGTCGATGCGCGACGGCGTCAAGCTGGCCGTGGCGGAAATCAATGCCAAGGGCGGCGTACTGGGCCGCTCGCTGCTGCTGATCGAGCGCGATGACGAAGCGAAAAACGAACGCGGCGTGCAGATCGCCCAGGAACTGATCAACAAGGAAAAAGTCGCCGCCACCGTTGGCTATATCAACACCGGCGTGGCACTGGCCTCGCAGCGCTTCTACCAGGAAGCCAAGATTCCCGTGATGAACAATGTGGCCACCGGCTCGATCGTCACCAAACAGTTTGCCGACCAGCCTGAAAACTATATCTTCCGCAATGCCGCCAGCGACCAGATCCAGTCGCACATGATCGTCGAGGAAGCCGTCACGCGCCGCAACTTCAAGAAAGTGGCGATCCTGGCCGACTCCACCAACTACGGCCAGCTGGGCCGCGAAGACCTGGAAAAAGCACTCGACAAGAAGGGCCTGAAAGCCGTGGCGGTCGAGAAATACAATATCAAGGACGTCGACATGACGGCCCAGCTGCTCAAAGCCAAGCAGGCCGGCGCCGAAGTGGTGCTGACCTACGGTATCGGCCCGGAACTGGCGCAGATCGCCAACGGCATGGAAAAACTGGGCTGGAAAGTGCCGCTGATCGGCAGCTGGACGCTGGCCATGGGCAATTTCATCGACAACGCCGGCAAGAACGGCAACGGTACGCGCATGCCGCAAACCTTTATCCAGGATGCCAGCACGCCGAAGCGCAAGGCCTTTATCGACGCCTATGTCGCCACCTACAAGCCGTCGGGTGGCCGCATGCCGTCGGCCGTGTCGGCCGCACAAGGCTACGATTCGATCTACCTGCTGGCCGCCGCCATCAAGCAGGCCGGCGGCACGGACGGCCCGAAAGTGCGCGCCGCGCTGGAAAACCTGACGGAAAAAGTGGAAGGCGCCGTCACCACCTACGACAAGCCGTTCAGCAAGACCGACCATGAGGCGATCACCGCCGACCTGACGGTGTTTGGCGAAGTCAAGGATGGCAAAGTGGTTCAGGCGAAATAAGCACGCCCGATTCTGACTTGCCCTGTGGCCAGCGCTGAGTGACTCCCCGAGAGGCTCCAGCCTGGCCATTCTTTTGTCGTCCGTCGGCAGCTAGTTTCCTGCCGCCACCCGGGGAATACCATGGAAATCTTCCTGCAGCTCGTCTTCAGCGGCGTAGCACTGGGCATGATTTATGCCGTCATCGCCTTCGGTTATCAACTCACGTTTGCCACCTCCGGCACGCTCAATTTCGGCCAGGGCGAATCCCTGATGCTCGGTGCGCTGGTCGGCCTGTCGCTGGTGGGCAGCATCCACGGCGGCCCCTACATGAGCTACCTGCTGATGATCCCCGTCGTGATCGCCTTCGGCGCGCTGCAGGGCGTGTTCGTCGAGTGGATCGGCGTGCGGCCCGCGATCAGGATCAAGTCCGAATTCGGCTGGATCATGTCGACCATCGCGCTGGCCATCATCTTCAAGAACGTGGCCGAAAACATCTGGGGCAAGGATGACCTGATGTTTCCGTCACCGCTCAGTTCGGCGCCGTTCCAGGTCTTTGGCGCCAATGTGCAGCAGATGCAGGTGGCCGTGATTATCGGCGCGCTGGCCATCATGCTGGCCGTCGAGCTGTTCAACCGCAAGTCGATCTATGGCAAGGCCGTGGTGGCCACCGCCAACGACCGCGATGCGGCCGGCCTGATGGGCATCAACACGGGCATGGTGATCACGTTTTCCTACGCCTTGTCGTCCGCCACGGCCGCATTTGCCGGCGTGCTGGTGGCGCCCCTGACCCTGACCGGCGCCACCATGGGCGCCTCGCTGGGCCTGAAAGCGTTTGCGGTGGCGATTATCGGCGGGCTGACCTCGGGCATGGGCGCGATTGTCGGCGGCCTGATCCTGGGCATTGCCGAGACCACCACCGGCTACTACATCTCCACCGGCTACAAGGAAGTGCCGGGCCTGCTCCTGCTGCTGCTGGTGCTGGCCATCAAGCCGTCCGGCCTGTTCGGCAAAGCCGCGATCAAGAAAGTCTGAGGAGCATATGAACAACATCACCAAGCTGGCGCTGAGCGTGCTGGGATTGGCCGTGCTCGCGCTGTTCCCGGTCGTCATTCCCAATCCTTACTATATCCACCTGGCAGAAACCATCCTGATCTACGCCATCCTGCTGTTCGGCCTCGATATCGTGGTCGGCTATACGGGCCAGGTGTCGCTGGGCCACGCCGGCTTGTTCGGCATCGGCTCGTATGCCACCGGCGCGCTGGTGTTCAAGCTGGGCCTGCCGTTCTGGCTGGCCATGCCGGCCAGTATCGCGGGTGCGGCCCTGTTCGGCGCCATCCTGGCCTTGCCGGCCCTGCGCGTGACCGGCCCGTACCTGGCCATGGTGACGCTGGCGTTCGGCACCATCGTGCAAATCCTGATCAATGAAATGAGCTTCCTGACGGAAGGCCCGATGGGCATCAAGATCCACAAGCCGTCGCTGTTCGGCCATAAATTGTCCGAGGTCGAGTATTACTATATGGTGGCGGTGCTGATGGTGGTCTCCCTGATTGTCGTGCACCGCATCCTGAAATCGAACCTGGGACGCGCGTTCGAGGCGCTGCGCGACAGCCCGATCGCGTCCGACTGCATGGGCGTGTCGGTGTACCGCTACAAGGTCTACGCGTTCGTCATCAGCGCCGGTTTTGCGGGACTGGCCGGCAGCCTGTATGCCTATTCGGAAGAATATATTTCACCGAATACCTACAACTTCGAGCCGACGATTTTGTTCCTGCTGGCCGTGATCATGGGTGGCCGCAAGACCCGCTCGGGTTCGCTGATCGGCGCGCTGATCGTCGTCATGCTGCCCAGCTTGCTCTCGGACATCGAGCTGTTCCGCAAGATCGCGGTGGCGGCCGCGGTGCTGGGCGTGATCGGCTCGGCATTCATGCTGGCGAAAAAGCGCAGCACCGTGCGCGGCGTGATCGTGCCGGTGGTCGCCACCATCGGCCTGGCTGCGTTTTCCTACAAGCTCGACAATATGGTCGACTGGCGCCTGACCATCTTCGGTCTGATGACCCTGTTTGTCGTGTACTACCTGCAGGACGGCATCGTCGGCTTTCTGATGAGCTTTGTCGGCAAGGGCCGGCGCCATGTGCAGGCCGTCGCGTCCAGCGGCGTGGCGCCGTTCGATCACGCGCAGGGCGGACAGCAGGGCGCGACCTTGCTGCGCGTCGAGCAGGCATTGATGCAGTTTGGCGGCCTGAAAGCGCTGAACCAGGTCGACCTGAATGTCACCCAGGGCTCCGTGCATGGCCTGATCGGGCCGAACGGCTCGGGCAAGAGCACCATGATGAATGTGCTGACCGGCATCTACAAGCCGACCGCCGGCAAGGTGGAGTTCGCCGGCGCCGTGATCTCGGGCCGCACGCCGTCAGAAATCGCGCTCGGCGGCGTGGCGCGCACGTTCCAGAACGTGCAGCTGTTCGGCGAGATGACGGCCACCGAAAACGTGCTGGTGGGCCTGCACAACACCTTCCGCTCGAATGTGCTGGACGTGATGCTGCACACGCCGCGCTACAAGCGCGAGGAAAAGGCGGCGCGCGCGCGGGCCGCCAGCATCCTCGAATTCGTCGGCCTGGCGGACTTGGCCAACGAGGAAGCGCGCAACCTGCCATACGGCAAGCAGCGGCTGCTGGAAATCGGCCGCGCGCTGGGCTTGAATCCGCGCCTGCTGCTGCTCGACGAGCCGGCCGCCGGCCTGACGGCGCCCGATATCAAGGAGCTGATGGCGATTATCCGCAAGATCCGCGAGCACGGCATCACGATTATCCTGATCGAGCACCATATGGACGTGGTGATGGCCCTGTCGGATGTGGTCACCGTGCTGGACTTCGGCCAGAAGATCGCCGAGGGCGTTCCGAGCGCGGTGCAGAGCGATCCGAAAGTGATCGAAGCCTACCTGGGCGGCAGCGAAGAAACCCTGTCCACCGCAAAGCATTGAGAGGAACACCATGCTGACCATCAATAATTTGCACGCCGCCTACGGCAAAGTCGAAGTCCTGCACGGTATTTCGCTCGACGTGCCGAAGGGCAAGCTGGTGACCCTGATCGGCTCGAACGGCGCCGGCAAGACCACCACCATGCGCGCCATCTCGGGCATGATCAAGCCCAAATCGGGCAGCGTGACCCTGGGTGGCAAGGACGTGACGGGCCTCGATTCGCATAAAATCGCGCGCGCCGGCCTGGCCCATTCGCCGGAAGGGCGGCGCGTGTTTGCCTCGATGTCGGTCACCGACAACCTCCTGCTGGGCGCGTTTCCCCGCTTTACGCGGGCGCGGCCCAAGGGCAATATCAAACATGACCTGGAAAAGGCGCTGGAGCTGTTTCCGCGCCTGAAGGAGCGCCAGCACCAGCTGGCAGGCACCCTGTCCGGCGGCGAGCAGCAGATGCTGGCGATGGCGCGCGCCGTGATGCTCAATCCGGAAGTGATTTTGCTGGACGAACCGTCGATGGGCCTGGCGCCGATCCTGGTGGAAGAGGTATTCAGGATCATCACCCGCCTGAAGGGAGAGGGCGTGACCATGCTGCTGGTCGAGCAGTTTGCCGCCGCGGCGCTCAATGTGGCCGATTATGGCTACGTACTGGAAAACGGCAGCATTTCCGTGCATGGGCCGGCCGAGAGCCTGAAAACCGACCCGAAGGTGATTGCCGCTTACCTGGGCGGCGGGCACTGAGCAAACCGCTGCGCGAAGCGGGCATCGGGTGCGTGCAGCAGCAACACGCACTGCAGCGACGGCGCGGGTTCAAGGAACAGGGTGTAGCCGTTGCCGAAAATCGCCCGCCCGGCCAGCGTGCGGGTCCACCTCACTGTGGTGGATGCCGCCGTGATGCGCGTATAGGTGACGACGTTGTCGTCTATGTCATATTGCGCCTCGAACGGCGCCAGCGCACGCGCGCTGTTCAGCTGCCTGGCGGCGATGCGCCGCGCGATCGCCCGCCAGAGCCGTTGCCACGGCTGCCGTTGCCAGACAATCACGCGCGGCACCAGCACCAGCAGGACCAGCAGCGTAGCGAACAAGGCCATGCAGGCGAGGTCAAGCCGATAGCCATGCAGAAGCAGGCCGCCGTTCGCCGCAAAGGCCAGGGCGATCGGCAGGCCGATGGCGCTGCCCCACACGATAACGGCATGCAGCCTGGGCGAGCGCGCAAACGCCTCGTGCATCTGCCGCTCGCTGGCCTGCAGGCGCTGTTCGACGCCGCCGCGGAGCCGGTTCTCCAGCAGCCTGGCAAGAAAGATCTGTTCCAGTTCTGGCGCCATGCGGTCGATGGCGGCCGCATCGATCAGCGTGCGCAGTCGCAAAGTAGGGGTATCCGGCTTGGTTGGCATGCAAAATCAGTTGGCTGTAATAGAGTGGCTGCCATGTTAAACGATAGACCATGTTTCTGCGCACACCCGCTGCAGCAGACGGGCGGAAAAACTGGCTTTGGCTTGTCAAATCCTCTACACTGCGCCCTTCCTCACGCAGTGTAGATCGGCTTTCATGTGCAGCAATTTCAGGTATGCTCCTTTTGGTTTTCTGCTGCTGTCCAGCATGGTGCACGCCGACGATGGCGTGCTGCAAAAAGTGGAAGTATCCGCCGCCAGCGGCGCGGCGCAGCGCGAGAGCGACACGGCCGCCCGGATCATTGTCGGCCGCGATGAGATTGGCCGGTATGGTGACAACAACCTGGCCGCCGTGCTGAAGCGCCAGCCCGGCGTATCGGTGGCCGGCAATGAGGTGCGCATGCGCGGGCTGGGTGCCGGCTACACGCAAATCCTGATCAATGGCGATGCTGCGCCACCGGGTTTTTCGATTGAATCGATCGCGCCCGAGATGATCGAACGCATCGAGATCCTGCGCAGCGCCACGGCCGAATACAGCATGCAGGCGGTGGCCGGCAGCATCAACCTGGTGCTGCGCAAGGGCGCCAGTGGCTTGGACCGCGAATGGAAACTGGGCACGGGACGGAGCGACGGGCGCTGGAACCCATCCGCCTCGCTGCGCATCGCCGGCAAGTCGGACGGCTTTGCCTATGCGCTGACGGGCGCGCTGGACCGCAGCGCCGACGACACTTCCCCGGCCACCGCCGAACGCACCACTGCGCCCTCGGGCGAGCCGCAAGGCCTGCGCCGCAGCCAGGCGCGCAATGCGGCGTCCGTCAACAAGGCCAGCCTGACGCCACGTTTGAACTGGACGCTGGCCAATGGCGATACGCTGACATGGCTCAGCTTGCTGGACTGGTATCACACGGACTTTGCAGGCACAGCCACTGAAACCGTGGCGCTGGGGCCGGCCAGCGCCTATCCGCGCAACCGCGTCGCCTCGCAGGCGCGCATTTTCTCGGCGCGCAGCGATATCAGCTGGGTGCATGCGTTTGGCGCGGCCGGCCAGCTGACCGGCAAGCTGGGCGTCAATCACAACCGGCGCGATACCGATTATGCATTTCATGGCAGCGGCGGCGATGGCGCGCCGCTGCTGCTGCGCGCCGTGGTGTCCGACGCCATCGACGACAGCGTGACCAGTACCGGCAAATACCTGGCGCGGCTGGGAGCAGGACATGCCCTGAGCTTGGGCTGGGACGGCAGCGCGATCCGCCGCAGCGAGGCGCGCCACCAGCGCGACACGTTTTATGCCGGTGGCCTGCCGTATGCACTCGACGAAGACTATACGGCCGATGTCGGCCGCCTGGCCCTTTTCGCCCAGGATGAATGGGACGTGACGCCGCAGCTGCAGATGTACGCGGGCGTGCGCCGGGAAGGCCTGCGCACCGCCACCGAAGGGCGCACCTTGCCGCAAGTGCGCACGCGCGCCAGCGTCTGGAGTCCGGTGGCGCAGCTGTTGTGGAAGCTGCCGCGCAGCCAGCGCGACCAGTTGCGGCTGGCGCTGGCGCGCACCTACAAGGCGCCCACCACGCGCAACCTGGTGCCGCGCCGTTACACCGTCAATAACGCCAATGGCCCGAACAATCCCGATTTCCAGGGCAATCCCACGCTGCGCCCTGAGCTGGCGTGGGGCCTGGACGCGGCATATGAACATTACTTCGGCAAGAGCGGCGTGGCCAGCGTCTCGGCGTTTGCGCGCCGCATCAGCGACGTGACGCTGCAGCACTTGTATGTGCAGGACGGCGTCTGGATCGCCACGCCGTTCAATCACGGCCAGGCGCAGGTGCGCGGCATCGAGATGGATCTGAAGTTCCCGCTGCGCACCTGGTTGTCTGGTGCACCCGAGATCGACCTGCGCGCCAACGCGGCGCGCAGCTGGTCGAGTGTTGACGCCGTGCCGGGGCCGGGCAACCGGCTGGCCAGCCAGGTGCCGGCCACCTTGAACCTGGGATTTGACTATCGGCTGTCGCCGGTGGCCAGCATGGGAGGCAATCTGAATCTGCAGACGGGCGGATGGGCGCGCCTCGACGCCCGGTCCTCCAGCTACGCAGGCGTGCGGCGCACGGTGGATGCCTTTGCTCTATGGCAGCCCGATGGCAAAACGCGGGTACGGCTGTCGCTGGCCAACCTGCTGCACCAGAAGCAGGAACAGGGACAGTCGTATGCCGACGCACAAGGCGCCAGCGACAGCATGACGGCCACGCCGGGCAGTGCGCTGCTGCGGCTGATGCTTGAGCGCAGCCTGTAGAGGTCAATGCCTGGTGGGCTTTTCCTGCTGCACCAGGATGAAGGGGCTGACCACCACCGCCCATAGCGACGCATCGGCCGCCTGCCAGTCCAGCGCCTGCTGGTCCGAGACCTTGGCCAGCTGGCCGTCGGCCATCCACTGCGTGATGGTGATCTTGTCGTCGTGCGAGATGCGCACCGCCACCTCGACCAGGTCGAGTTCGTTGGCGATCCATACCACATTGCCTTGTGCAAAATGCTTTTCCAGCTCGCGCCACGGCAGGCGGGCCGTTTCGCTGTTGACTTTGAGGCGCAGGTCGGTATCTTTTTCGGGGTTGGTTTGCATGCGAATAATCTGGTTGAATAGGTAAGATGCCTGGCCTGGGCCGAGACGTCAGAGCGTCTCGACGCGCGGCACGGGCGTACCCTGCCATGTTAACCGATAGGCCGCGCCTTTGCGAACATTGCCGACCAGGGCAGGGCGAAAGCAGGCCAGGTTGGTGCCGGCCGCGCGCCGCGTGCTGGGAAAGATCACGCCCATCGAACCGGCTTCGAGCAGGGCGGCCGCCAGTTCCTGCGAAGCGATATAGCTGGCCGGGTCCAGGCAGGCCTGGAAGCGTGGCTGGCCGCGCAGGTCGTGGAAGGTGGCGGAAAAATCGGCCAGCAGCGACTGGTAGCTGACGCTGTCGGTGAAATAATCGATCTCCTGGTATTCGACCGTCTTGTGGAAGATGATCTCGGCCAGCGCCGTCTCCATGTCGAACGCGCAATACCATGCGCCCCGTTCGCCATCGTTGAAACGCGCCCCTTCCGGCCTTGCATAGGTGAAGGCGGCGTTGATGATGCGAAAGTGCGGCACGCCAAAAACCAGCTCGTCCACGCCAATTCCTGGCGCACCGCCGTACTCGGCTACCAGGCGCGCATTGGTCGCATTGTCCAGTTCGAACAGCTCGGCCAGGTGGCCGTCGTCCTCGGCCAACGGCGCCAGCACCGAGTCTTCCATGTCGGCAAAGCGCGACGGGATCAAACGGCAGGTATCGATCTGGCGCAGCGCCGAGCGGGGCGGCAGGCCGTCATGCTGTGAGCGCGCCACGCTTACAGTCCGCCGCGCCGTGCATCGAGCAGCTTGCGCACCGTCTGCATCGCCAAGAGGCCACCGGCCAGCATTTGCGACAACGGCGTGCGGCCGCCAAAGATGGCATTCTTGTTCGGCAGGCTGACCCATTCATCGGCCAGCTGGTCGCCGTACAGGATATGCAGCGCCTTGTAAATGCCGAGCAGATAGGAGATGCGCGTGATGCGGTCCACTTCCAGCACCCGGTCCGGGTTCTTCTTCCACTCGTACCAGGCGCTGCTCGACAAGCCGCCCAGCAGCTCGCGCGCATCGTCGTCGCGCAGCTTCCAGGCGGCGGCCAGTTTGAAAAATCCTTTCAGCGCCGCCTGCGACAAGCGCTCGCGCTCGGCCTTGGCGTTCAGGTCTACCAGCACCGCCGGTTCAAAGCGGCTCTTCGGATAAGCATAGGCAAGATTCATGATCGCTCCTTATATGGATTAATAGTACTCCATTTTTGGAAAATTGACAGGATGCGTGGCAATGGTGTGTGACGTGATGCGGCTTGGTTCAGGGCGCCGGACTCGCTAACGCAGCTTCCCTGGCCGCCAGCGAGTGCGCTTTGACTACAACGGTGCCTGCCATGAAATCCTGCTGCCCGCGACGCTTTTTATTAAGCAAGAGGCAGATGAACTCGCCATACAACCAAAGCTGCATGACAAGCCCGGTCACCCTGGACCAACTGGGCTGCAAGCGCGCCAGTTCCGCCAATATCTGGGGCGTACTCAGGGAAAAGTAGGCTGCTTCGTCGATGTGCAAGCTGCCAATAATGCCGCCAATCGCGGCAAGTGTGCTCAGCACAAGCAATACGCTGTAGCGAATGGCTGCGGCCTTGAGCGTCACCGGAGCATGGTCGAGCATGCGGATACGCAGCTTGAATGCCAGTAGCCCTGGCGTGCCACCCCAGCGCTTGACGAGATAAATATTGTAGGCCACGTTGATTGCGATGCTTGGTATCAGCCAATACATCAGGAAAAACTGGCTCTTGGGCAGACCCCAATACACCACAGTGGCCACGACAGGAAGCATGAGCACTACATCGACAACAAACGCGCCCAGCCGGCGCCAGAATCCCCCGTATTCCATATGCCACCTCCAGGTAAGCGGCAACCGGCGGCTGCCTGACTTACTTGATACACTTTTACTCAGGGGAAATGTTGGCTATTGCGATCGGGATTGAGTTGCGGCAATAAGCGGCCTGGATCAGGCCGGCTCCGCATGCTCCACCATCAGCTGCACCTTGGTCGTGCCATTGTATTCATTTGCATCGAGCCGGAACGCGACGCGCGTGCGTTCGCCCAGCGCATCGGTATGGCCGAACCAGATGGCGTCGAAACGCACGCCGTTCTTTTCCAGCAGCAGTTTCAGGTGGCGTTCCTTCAAAATGCGCTGGCTGACGACGCGAAATTCGTCGCAGAACACGGGCGGGGCAAAGCCCTGGCCCCACACCTGGCCGTCCATCAGTTCGATAAACGCCGTGGTGTAATAGGCGTCTTCCAGCGGGCCGTCCGTTTCCACCACGCGTTCGAGCTGCTGCTGGCTGAGCCAGGCCTGGCCCACCGCTTCGAACGCCCTGGAAAAGGCGTCGAACGCATCGGCGCGGATGGTAAGGCCCGCCGCCATCGCGTGGCCGCCGAATTTGTCGATCAGGCTGGGCGCACGCTTGGAGACCAGGTCGAGCGCGTCGCGCAGGTGAAAACCGGGGATCGAGCGGCCCGAGCCTTTGATCCAGCCATCGGCGCCCGGCGCAAACGTGATGGTCGGGCGGTAGAATTTTTCCTTCAGGCGCGAGGCCACGATGCCGATCACGCCCTGGTGCCAGGATGCGTCGAACACGCTGATGGTGCTGCTGCTGGCCGGTTCAAAATGATCGAGGTGCAGCAGCGCCGCGTCCTGCATTTCCGCTTCGATCTCGCGCCGTTTGATGTTGATGTCGTTCAGCTGCTGGGCCAGCGCCCAGGCGCGGCCCTCGTCGTCGGTGATCAGGCATTCGATGCCGAGCGACATGTCCTGCAGGCGGCCGGCCGCATTCAGGCGCGGTCCCAGCGCAAAGCCCAGGTCGAACGGCGTGGCGCTGCGCGCTTCGCGCCCGGCCACGCGGAACAGCGCCGCCACGCCCGCATGCATGTGACCCTTGCGCATGCGTTTCAAGCCCTGCGCGACCAGGATGCGGTTGTTTGTGTCGAGCCGTACCACGTCGGCCACCGTGCCCAGCGCCACCAGGTCGAGCAGGTTGTCGAGTTTGGGTTGTGGCGTGCTCTCGAACGCGCCGCGCCGGCGCAGTTCCGCGCGCAAGGCCAGCAGCACATAGAACATCACGCCCACGCCGGCCAGGTGCTTCGACGGAAAACCGCAGGCGGGCTGGTTCGGATTGACGATGACGGCGGCGTCAGGCAGCGTGTCGGCCGGCAGGTGATGGTCGGTGACGACCACCTGGATGCCGCGCCGGTTCGCTTCGGCCACGCCGTCGATGCTGGCGATGCCGTTGTCGACCGTGATGATGATGTCGGGCGACTTTTCGCGCGCCGTCAGCTCCACGAACTCGGGCGTCAGGCGATAGCCGTACTCAAAACGGTTCGGCACGATAAAGTCGACATTGGCGCCCATCGCGCGCAGGCCGCGCAGGGCCACGGCGCAGGCGGTGGCGCCGTCGCAGTCGTAGTCGGCGACGATCACCATGCGCTTGCCGGCGGCAATCGCGTCGGCCAGGAACACGCCGGCCGCGTCGATATGCAGCAGCCCGGCCGGCGGGATCAGCGCCGTCAGTTCGCTCGACAGTTCGGCCGCGTCGGACAGGCCGCGCGACGCATACAGCCGCGCCAGCACAGGGTGGACGCCGCCCTGGCGCAGCAGTTCGGATTCGCGGTAAGGGCAGTGGCGGGTGGCGATGCGGGTACGGGTCATGATGAGGTCAACTTGTTCAGGGAAATCGTGCGCCAGAATCTGCGCTGGGCATTGCGCGTGGTAGTGCAGTCGAGCCAGGCGTCGCGGTGGCTCAGCACCAGGCGCAGCTGGCCCAGGCGGCCATCCTTCAATGCCGCCAGCAGTGGCGCGAACCACAGCTGTTCCAGTTCCTGCATCTGCAGCAGCCAGGTGCCCCAGTCCTGCGCCTGCGCCGATTCGATCAGGCCGGCGTGCAGCACCAGCGCATCGGCGCCGCCGGCAAGGATGGCGGCGGGCGCCACGTCGCGCCGGCCCGGTTCGGCCAGCGCCGCCAGCCAGCCCGGTGCGGCGCTCACGTGCAGGGCGCCGGCGCAGGTGGCGGGTTTGGCCCGGGCTTCGGCGGCGCCCCACAGCCAGTAGGAATTGACGGGTTTCAGGCCGCGCGCCTCGCGGTCTTCATTGATGGCGTGTTCATGCCACAGCATCTGCACCTCGTTTTGCAGCCGGCGCGAGGCGCGCGCGTGCTCGCCTTCGGGCATCCAGTCAGCCAGGTTCTGGCTGGTGGCGGCATCCGGCGTGGCGCAGCGCAGGTCGCTCCAGCCATCGGCGCGCATGAACCAGGTGTGGGCGTCGCCGTAAGACAGCGGCTGGCCCAGGTCGTCAAAATACGGGCGCGCCAGCGCGAACAGGGCGCGGCTGTCGGCATCCGACAGCGACAGCTGGCGCGCGTCGTGCATGGTCAGGTGCTTGCGGGCGATCTCGATATGGATGGGCTGCACCAGGAAATAGCGCGCGCCAGGTTCCGTCGGCAGGCCATAGCCGCGCATGGCGGCGGCGGCGAACGGCGCCTGCGCATCGTCGCCGGTGGCCGGCGGCGCCAGCTCCAGTGCATGCGCCAGCCATGCTTCGTGCGGCAGCACGCGGGTGGCGCTGTCGAATTCAAGCAGGCTGGAAGCGGCGGTGCGCGAGATCAGCGCTGCCAGCGACGGGGTTTGCAGCGCTTTGATCAGGTCGCCTGCCAGTGCGGCGAGGGGAAGGGCGTAGGGAAGAACGAGGGTAAGTTGATTCATGCCGAGATTGTAGGCCATTGTGGCGCCGCGCGAGAAGCGCGGCAGCAATTCTTGCGGCACGGCCTTGCAGAATACGACATCTTGCTATTTCGCCATTTGTCAAGATGGTCACCTTAATTCCCTGGAATGCAACGGTAATTATCAATCTCCCTATAAAATTATCAAAAAACAATTCTCTTGGCGAAATAATTCAAATATAATTGCGATAACTTAAATGTAATACAAACAATCATCCCAGATCGCATGATTGTGTTGCTTGGCCCACGTATCCCCTGACAATGCATGCAGATGTGGCCGGCTTCAGGTTTTCATTATCAGTACACTTTCTTGGAGCCCCACATCATGTCGCATACCTTTGCCATTTTCCATGGCCCGGCTCAGTGCAGCCCGGCACACAGCACTCCTGCCCAACCAGGAGCAGCTGCATGACCACCTACAATCTGTCCACCACCGTTCACGTCTGCGAAGATGTCAACAAGGATCTCGATATCCGCGATTTGCTGGCGCAGGCCGGCTACACCGCGAAGGGCGCGCTCAATATCGAAGATTTCGTCGTGATCTTGCCGGACGATACCGAGTCGGAAGGCAATACGCCGCTGTTCGGCATGCTCGACGCCGATACCGTCTATGTGCGTCCCGGCGAGTGGGCCGCCAATTACAACGGCAGTTTCACCACGATCCAGGTCATGGTCGACAAGGGCGACGGCGACATGATCCAGTTGACGCTGCAGGTGGTGATCGACCCCGTCAACGATGCGCCCGATGCGGCCGACAAGACTTTCACGCTGGCCGACGGCGGCAGCGTGGTGCTGGCCGAGAGCGACTTCGGCTTCCATGACGACGTGGAAGGCAATGCCTTCAAGTCGGTGGTCATCACCAATCCGACCAGTGCCGGCCAGGTGCTGCTCAATGGCGTTGCCGTCGTGGCCGGCACCGAGATTGCCGTGGAAGATATCCGCGCCGGCAACCTGGTATTCGTGCCAAGCCAGACGGCCGCCGGCAATTTCGACCTGGGTTTCAAGGTGCGCGACGATGGCGGCACCGAAGGCTGCAATGCCCAGGACCTGAGCGCGCCACATTACCTGACCTTTGTCGTGCCGCCGGCGCACCTGGGCGACTTCGTCTGGGAAGACAAGAATGCCAATGGCGTACGCGATGAAGGCGAAGCCGGCATTGCCAACGTGGTGGTGCAACTGAAGGATGCCACCGGCGAACTGGTGGCCACCACCACCACCGACGCCAACGGCGCCTATCACTTCGACGTCAATCCGGGCACCTATTCGGTCACCGTGGTGACGCCCACCGGCTATACGCCGACCCTGCAGCAGCCCGGCAATACCGGCAGCAGCGTGGTGCCGGTGACGGTGGCGCCGGGCGAGACCGACCTGAGCCTGGACGTCGGCATGTACCGCGGCGCCGAGCTGGGCGACCGCGTCTGGTTCGACACCAACAAGAACGGCGTGCAGGACGCCGGCGAAGCAGGCGTGGCCGGCGTCAAGGTGATCCTGCTGGACGCCGCCGGCAAGGCCGTCGGCAGCCCGCTGGTCACGGATGCGAATGGCAACTACCTGTTTACCAACCTGAAGCCGGGCAGCTACAGCGTACAGTTCGACAAGACCACCTTGCCTGCCGGCTATGGCTTCACGGCGCCGTCGCAGGGTACGGACGGGCAGCGCGATTCCGACGCCGACGCCGATGGCAAGACCGGCCAGGTGCTGCTCGCTTCCGGCGACAGCCACCGCGACCTCGATGCGGGCCTGGTCAGCACGAAAGTCGCGCAAGCCACGCTGGGCGACCGCGTCTGGCATGACGCCAACATGAATGGCGTCCAGGATGCGGGCGAAGCGGGCATCGCCGGCGTGACGGTCAAGCTGAAAAACGCGGCCGGCACGGTGATCGGTTCGACCGTCACCAATGCCAGCGGCTATTACAACTTCAATGTCGATCCGGGCACGTATTCGATCGCGGTGGTGGCGCCGAAAGGCTATCTGGCGACCGTCAAGGACGCCGGCGGCAACGACACGCTCGACAGCGACATCAATGCGGCCGGCAACAGCAGCCAGGTCGCGGTCGCAGCCGGACAGAATGTCAGCCATCTCGACGCCGGCCTGTACAAGACCGCCTCGATCGGCGACCGCGTCTGGTACGACACGAACGGCAATGGCGTGCAGGACAAGGGCGAAGACGGCGCGGCCTGCGTGACCGTCAAGCTGTACAACGCGCAAGGTGCGGTCGTGGCGACCACCACCACCGACTCGTGCGGCAACTATATCTTTACCGGCCTGGCGCCGGGCAATTACTACCTGGGCTTCGTGCCGCCGGCCGGCTATGGCTTTACCAAGGCCGATGTGGGCGGCTACGCCACCGATTCGGACGTCAATCCGGCCACCGGCATGACCACCACCATGATCACGCTGAAATCGGGCGACAGCCAGATGGAGTGGGATGCCGGCCTGGTCAGGAAAAACACCGCCTCGATCGGCGACCGCGTGTGGGAAGACAAGAACTACAACGGCGTGCAGGATGCGGGCGAAGTGGGCGTGGCTGGCGTGAAAGTCAACCTGCTCAACGCGAACAACCAGGTGGTTGCCACCACCACCACGAATGCCAGCGGCAATTATCTGTTCGACAAACTGGCGGCCGGCAGCTACAAGGTGGAAGTGGTGCGTCCGTCGGGCTTCTACTACACCAAGTCGAACCTGGGCTCGGACAGCAGCGACTCCGATGTCGACAGCAGCGGCCGTACCGGCCTGATCAACCTGGCTGCCGGCCAGAACGCCACCAGCTGGGATGCGGGCATCTACCGCAAGGCCAGCATCGGCGACAAGGTGTGGCGCGACGTCGACCACGACGGCGTGCAGGACGCCAACGAAGCGGGCATCGCCAACATCAAGGTGCAGCTGTATTCGGGCAGCGGCCAGTTGCTGGCGACCACCTACACGAATTCGAGCGGCAACTACAAGTTTGCCGACCTCGATCCGGGCAGCTATTCGCTCAAATTCGACAAGACCAATGTCATGCACGCCGGTTATTCGATGAACAGCTGGCGCTGGGGTGCGAAAAACGTCGGCAGCAACGACAATATCGATTCGGACGTCAACAGCGACGGCTCCTACGCCAACGTGGTGCGTACCGATGTGCTGCAGCTGAGCTCGGGCCAGAATGACATGAGCTGGGACGCCGCCATCACGCCGATCGTGATCGACCTGAACGGCGACGGCGTGCACACCATCGCCCGCGAAAACTTCCACGGCAGCTTCGACCTGCTGGGCACCGGCCACGCCATCCAGACCGGCTGGGTCTCGGCCCAGGACGGCCTGCTGGCCATCGACAACAATGGCAACGGCAAGATCGACAGCATTTCCGAGCTGTTTGGCGGCAACGAGAAGGGTACCGGTTTCGCCAAGCTGTCCAGCTTTGACTCGAACGGCGATGGTGTCGTCGACGCCCGTGACGACCGCTTTGCCGAACTGCGCATCTGGCGCGACGCCAACAGCAACGGCGTGACGGACGACGGCGAGCTGCTGTCGATGCACGACGCTGGCGTGAGCAGCCTGACGGTGTCGTACACGGAAGTGCCATTCCTCGACGCCAACAACAACCTGCACCTCGAGCGCAGCAGCGCCACGCTGGCAGACGGCAAATCGGTCGACATGACGGACGTGTATTTCAATGTCGACGCGAAAGACGCGGCTGCGGCCGGTGTCACGCTGCCGAGCATGGCCGACCTGCTGCGCGACGACCAGTCGCTCGACGTGGTGCTGGGCCAGGACGGCACGGTCACGACCGTGGCCGCCGCGCCTGCCGCCACTGTCGACGCCGCCACAGCGACCTGTGCGGTAGCGGAAGCGGCCGAAGTATTGCGCCGCGCCATGGCACACGCACAGCCCCAGGAAATGGCTGCCTGATGTCCTGTTTTACCAGGCCGCATCCGCCTGGCTGATGTGTTCGGCGCCCCTGTCCGCAGGCGGCGCCTCCCCAACCTGATAACGATTGAATAAAATGAAAAAATCCATGCACATGATCATCCGCGCCGGCGTTGCCGCAGCTGCGTTCACCCTGGCCAGCGGCAGCGCCCTGGCAACCCCGGTTCTGCCGACAGCCAATCTGAGCGCCACCGGCGCCGGCAGCCAGATCGTCACCACCGCCACCAATGGCGCGTTCGGCAACGGCAGCGCCATCACTGCGGTGCTGTGGACCGTGAATTACAACAGCAACACCTTCCTGGCGTTCTGCCTCGATCCGAAAGTCGCTGTCGCCAACCAGGCCAACAGCTACAGCAGCAGCGTCTTCGCGGCGTCCGATTCCATCAAGCGCCTGTACGAAAATTATTATGAGGCCGCCACCACCAATATCGCCGGCAAGAGCTATGCCGCATTCCAGCTGGCGCTGTGGGAACTGAACAATGACAACAGCAATCTGCTGGACGGCGAGCTGAAATTCCGCAACCTGAACAACGCCTACGTAAAAGAGGCGGACGCCATGCTCAAGGTTGCCAACGGCAGCGGCGCCATCAAGAACACCTACAGCTATACCAGCCTGATCAGCAAAGACCCGGCCAGCGACAAGCTGACGTCGCAAACGCTGCTGACCATCTCGCCGGTGCCGGAAGCGCAGACCTGGGCCATGCTGGTTGCCGGCCTGGGCCTGCTGGGCTTCATGTCGCGCCGCCGCAAGGCCGGCCAGGCCTGATTGCCTGCCGCGACAGGACGTGGCAACCGCTGCGGCGCATTCTGACGATGCGCCGCAGTTTTTCATTTTTACAACACCCATCTGACTGGCTGATCTTACTATGGCACAATATTGCTGCAGGCCATCGCAACCGATGCGCGGCCTGAATGACAGCGTTCTGCTGCCAGCGGCAACTGCCCAGAATCGGATTTGAGCTTCCCTCCATGACTCCCTCTTCCCCCGCCGCTGGCGCATCTGCATCCGCCACGGCCCGCGTCAGCGACGCCATCGTTTTCCTGGCACGTTTTTTTGGCACCACCGTACAAGCCGAGCGCCTGCGCGCGGGCATGGCGGGGCAGGGCGGCAATCCGCTCGATCCCGACCAGCTGGCGCAAACCTTCGCCCATGCGGGTCTGGCCGGCACCGCGCTGGCCGCCGGCCAGGCGCGCCGCGCCACCGAAATGCCGGCCCTGCTGATCAATGATGCAGGGCAGGTGCTGGTGATCCTGGCCATCAGGGGCGATCGCCATGAGTGCCATGTGCCCGGCATCGATGGCACGGCCTGGCATGATGCCGCCACGCTGGCGCAGGAAGTGCCAGACGGGCGCTGGGTGGCGGTGCGGCCGGTCCTGTTTTTCGACCAGCGCAGCCTGCTCTACAGCATGCCGGAAGCGGGGCGCTGGTTCTGGGATGTCTTCAACCGCAACCGCTGGGTGCTGCGCTGGGCGCTGCTCGGCACGCTGGTGCTCAATGTCATCAGCGCGCTGGTGCCGTTCTATGCGATGGCCGTGTACGACCGCGTGATTCCGAACAACGCCACGTCCAGCCTGTGGGTGCTGACGGTGGCGGTGGTGGCGCTGACCGGTTTCGAGCTGGCGCTGCGCCTGTTGCGCGGCGAGCTGGTGGAAACGGCGTCGCGGCGCATGGATGTGGCGCTGTCGGCCAGCATCTTTGCGCGTTGCCTGCGCCTGCGCGCGGCCAGCCGGCCGGCGTCGGGCGGCACGCTGGCCAACACCGTGCGCGATTTCGAGTCGGTGCGCGAATTTTTTGCGTCGAGCACCCTGACCGCGCTCGGCGACGTGCCGTTCCTGCTGCTGTTTTTGCTGGTCATCGCGCTCGTCGGCGGCTGGCTGGTGCTGGTGCCGCTGGCGGCCATTCCGATCCTGCTGCTGGTGGCGTTTGCCTCGCGCGGCGCGCTGTCGCGCCATGTGGCCGCCTCGATGCAGGAAAGCGGCCAGCGCACGGCGCACCTGTTCGAAACCATGAACGGGCTCGACACCATCAAGGCGCTGGGCGCCGAAGCGTGGAGCCGGCGCAAATGGGAAAGCCTGACGGTGGCGATCGCCGCCAACAGCGTCGAGACGCGCGAGATCGTCAGCCGCGTCAATTACATCAACACCGCGGTGCTGGCGCTGTCCGGCACCGCCGTGGTGGCGGTCGGCGCATTGCTGATGGGCGAACACCTGCTGACGCTGGGCCAGATCATTGCGGTGAGCATGCTGACCGGCCGCGCGCTGGCACCCGTCAGCCAGATCGCCGGCCTGGTGATGCGCTGGGAACAGACCAAGCTCTCGTACCAGGCACTCAACAAGATCATGGAAGCGCCAACCGACGACGACGCGGCCAGCCTGCAGGCGCCGCCGCTGTCGGGCCGCATCGAGTTTCGCGACGTGGGCTTTGCGTATCCGCACTCGCCGCCGCTGCTCGACAAGCTGAACCTGGCCATCCGCGCCGGCGAGCGCGTCGGCGTGATCGGCAAGCTCGGTTCGGGCAAGAGCACCTTGCTGCGCCTGCTGCTCAACCAGTATGGCCCGCAAAGCGGCAGCGTGCTGTTCGACGATCTGTCCAGCACCCAGCTCGATCCGCTGTCGCTGCGCCGCCAGATCGGCTATGTGCCGCAGGACGTCACGCTGTTCCACGGCACCTTGCGCGAAAATATCGAACTGGGCCGCAGCGCGCCCGACGATGCGGCGCTGCTCGACGCGATCCGCCTGGCCTGCCTGGACGACATCATCACCCAGCTGCCGAACGGCGTGGCGACCGAAGTGGGCGAGCGCGGCGAACGCCTGTCCGGCGGCCAGCGCCAGGCCGTGGCGATGGCGCGCGCCTTGCTGGCCAAGCCGCCGATGCTGCTGCTCGACGAACCGAGCAGCATGTTCGACCCGGCCACCGAGCAGCGCCTGATCGCGCGCCTGCGCACGCTGCAGGACACCACCATCGTGCTGGTGACGCACCGCATGGCCATGCTGGCGCTGGTGGACCGGCTGATCGTGTTCGACCGGGGCCGCATCGTGGCCGACGGGCCGCGCGACGAGGTAATGCGGGTGCTCAACGCCCAGGCGGCCAAGCCTGCGGCAGCCAGCCCGCCTGCCAGCGCCACCGCCATCGAAGGAGCCTCGGCATGAGCGCCCCGAACGCCCGCCCGCTGCCGCAAGGCCATCCCGATCCCGAGCGCGAACCGCGCCGCATCATCATGCACATGGTGCTGCTGATCGCCATATTGATCGCCCTGACCCTGGCCTGGGCCGTGTTTGCCCAACTCGACGTGTCCGTCAATGGCCGCGGCGCCATCACGCCGCCCACGCATTTGCAGGAGGTGCAAAGCCTGGAAGGCGGCATCGTGCGCGAGATGCTGGTAAAGCCCGGCCAGCAGGTGCACCGCGGCGATTTGCTGCTGCGCCTCGATACGGCCCAGTACGACGCCAGCCTGGGCGCCAGCGTGCAGAACCGCCTGGCCGCGCTGGCCGGGCGCGCGCGCCTGGACGCCTTGCTGGCGGGCGGCACGCCGAAGTTCGACCCGGCCTGGCAGCAGGAAGCGCCCGAGCTGATTGCCAAGGAAAGCCAGTTGTGGCGCGACGGGCAGCGCGAGTTCGCCTCCGCCACGGCCGCCGCGCGCGAGGGCGTGGCGCGCCGGCGCGGCGAACTGGCCGAAGCGCAAAGCCGCATCGCGCAACTGGAAACAGGCCTGAAGATTGCGCTGGAAAGCCTGGCCATCGAAGAGCGCCTGTTCAAGGAAGGCGCCGGCTCGCGCGGCGACTACCTGAACGCCCAGCAGCGCGTGCAGCAGCAGCGCACCGAACTCGATGGCTTGCGCACTTCCATGCCGCGCCTGCAGGCCACGCTGGCCGAGGCGCAGGCGCAGTCGGGCGAAGTGGAAGCGCGCATGCGCGGCCAGTGGGGCGCCCAGCGCAGCGAATATGAAACCAAGGCCGGCGCGCTGGCCAGCACCGTCAAGGGCCAGCAGGACCAGGTCAGCCGGCGCGACATCACGGCGCCGGTCGATGGCGTGGTCAACCGCGTGCTGGTGGCCACCGTCGGCGGCGTTGCCTCGCCCGGCAAGCCGATCCTGGAAATCGTGCCGGCCGACTCGGAAGTGCTCATTTCGGTGCGCGTGAAACCGGCCGATATCGGCTTTATCCACGTGGGGCAGGGCGCCTCGGCCAATGTGCTGGCGTATGACGCCACCACCTATGGCCGCATGAAGGCGCAGGTGGTGCGGGTGGGCGCCGACGCGATCCCCGACGAGCGCAACGAGCCGTATTTCGAGGTGCAGCTGAGCACCGACCGGCGCCAGCTGACGGCGCACGGCAAGGTGCTGCCGGTCACGCCCGGCATGCCGGTCGATGTCGGCATCCTGACGGGGCGCCGCTCGGTACTGCAATATGTGTTCAAGCCGGTGCTGCGCGGCTTGCAGTCTTCGCTGCAGGAGCGGTGATGCGCACGGTATTCATGCTGATGGCGCTGCTGTGCGCCGCTGCGCCCGCGTGGGCGCAGACGCCGGCCACCCTGTCGGTCGAGCCGGTCGGGCCAGCCGCCAGCCGCGGCTTGCCGCTGCTGCTGGCGCGCGCCGTGCCGCGCGATCCGCAAGTGATCGCCGCGCAGGCGGCGCTGGCCACCGCCGAGGCGCGCTACAGGCAGGCGCGCTCACGGCTGTTTCCGAACGCGGGCCTGCAGGCCACGCGCGGGCGCAGCAAGGACCTCGACGGCGCGCTGGAAGTGGAACGCCGCACGCACCAGGTCGAGGCCAGCGTGCGCTGGAATGTGTATAACGGCGGCGCCGACCGCGCCGAAATGGATGCCGCCGAGCGCGACTTGGCGGGCGCCGCGTTTGACGTGCAGCGGGCCAGGTCCGAGGCCGCGGAAAAGCTGGCCGAAGCGTATTTCGACGTGCAGCGTCTCGACCGCAGCCTGCGCCAGTCGCAGGAACGGCTGCAGGAAATCACCCTGCTGGTCCGGCAGGTGGCGCGCCAGGCGGAACTGGGCAAGTCGTCCGAAGTCGACCGCGAGCTGGCGCAAAGCTCGCAGCTGGACGCCGAACTGGTGCAGGACAGCCTGCTGACGGACCGGCTGTCGGCGCAGATCAAGCTCGATGCGCTGGCGCAGGAGCCGGTGACGCAGTTTGCCGAGTTCGCGTTCGCGCCGCTGCCGGCCCGCGTGCTGGCCGATGCCGATGCCGGCAACGAGCAGTTGCGCGCGGTGCGCGAACGCGCGGCCGCCGCGCAATTGCGCGTGCGCAGCGTGGCCGCCACGCTGGCGCCGAAAATTGATCTCGATGTCAGCCATCTGCTCAATAACAAGACCACGCCGCCGCCGTCGACCATCCAGCAGCACGGCTGGTCGGTCGGTGTCAGCTGGGAGTTTCCGCTCGGTGGCGGCAGCCTGGCGCAGCGCGACGAATCGGTCAGCCGCGCCACGGCGGCCGAGGCAGAGGTCGCGCGCGCCGAGCAGGGCACGCGTGCCGACCTGGCCAGCACGCCGGCGCGCATCGCCAACGCGCAGCGCTCGCTGGCCCTGCTCGACGAGCAGGAGAAGAAGATGGGGTTCGTGGTGCGCGGCGGGGCGATCCAGTATGAGGCGGGACGGCGCAACCTGCAGCAGATCATCCAGACGCGCGACAGCTATTTCACGATCCAGCAGCGCCGCATCGATCAGTTGCACCGCCTGCTGCTGGCACAGATGCGCCAGTACGCGCTGGCAGGGCGGCTGTTGCAGGTGTTCGGCCTGGCGCAGTAAGATGTCTTGCGCATCATAAACTGCATCCATGAAGAAGGAGTCGCTGCAATGAAATCGCATGTAATGCTGGCCGGTCTGTTATTGCTGGCGCAATGGTCCGCGGCCAGTGCGGCGGACCCTGTCGCGCCCGCGCCATCCCACACGGTGTTCACGCTGTACGACGACGGCGGAGAGCATTTTCCGCAGGCGTGCGGCAAGGCCGGCGCGCTGCCCGGCAAATTCAAGCGGCTCAAGCGGCTGTACGACCAGAAGGACTATCTGGGTTCGGTGCAGACGCAGTTTGCCGACCAGAACGCGGCCGGCATTGACGCCTGGGACCATTTCTTCCGCTCCGCCAGGGCGTGCGAAAAGGCGCGGCTGCAAGTGGAAAAAGCGGCGTCCGCTGGCGGTTGACCGTTTTTTATCCGTTTGCGCGCCGTTTTCCGTCTTCCATGTGGCGCCAGCGTGCCGTGTTTCACGCATGAAATGATGATTATGTGGCACACTGCGCGCTCGCCTATCATCGTTGTCGCGGGAGCGCATACGTATCACATGAGTATCATCAAACAATTACCTTACGAGTGGCAGGTCGGCGTGCGCTATACGCGCGCCGGCAAGCGCAGCGGCCGCAACAGTTTCATTTCCTTTATCTCCATGATTTCGGTGGCCGGCATCGCGCTGGGCGTGGCGGCGCTGATCGTGGTGCTGTCGGTCATGAACGGCTTCCAGAAGGAGGTCACCGACCGCCTGATGTCGGTGCTGGCCCATGTGGAAGTATTCGATACGCGCGGCGCCATGCCGAACTGGCAGGAGCAGGAAAAAGCTGCCTACAGCAACCCGCAGGTGAAAGCAGTGGCGCCGTTTGTCGAAACCCAGGGCATGCTGCTCAACGACGAAACCATGCGCCCGTCGGTGGTGCGCGGCGTGCTGCCGCAGCAGGAAGCGAACGTATCGAGCGTGGCGGGGCAGATGAAGCAGGGCCAGTTCACGTCCCTCACGCCGAACTCCTACAATATCGTGCTGGGCATCGACCTGGCCAGGGCGCTCGGCGTCGAAGTCGGCCAGAACGTGACTTTGATGCTGGAACGCGAACCGCGCGCCGGCGACTCGCTGCAGACCATGGTGATGCCGCGCATGCGCGCGCTGAAAGTGTCGGGCATATTTGAAGCCGGCCACAATGAACTCGACGCCAGCCTGGCGTTCGTCAACATGCAGGACGCCGAGCAGCTGCTGATGCTCGACGGTCCGTCGGGCCTGCGCTTGCGCCTGCACGACATGAACCAGGCGCCGCAGGTGGCGCGCGAACTGAAGGCATCGATGCCGGGCGAGCTGTGGATGCGCGACTGGTCGCGCGCCAGCGCCAGCTGGTATGCGCTGGTGCAAAGCCAGAAGAACATGATGTTCATTATCCTCAGCATGATCATCGCGGTGGCGGCCTTCAACCTGGTGTCGACGCTGGTGATGTCGGTCACCGACAAGCAGGCCGACATCGCGATTCTGCGCACGCTGGGCGCTTCGCCGTTCTCCATCATGAAGATCTTCATGATCCAGGGTGCGCTGGTGGGTCTGCTGGGCAGTGCGCTGGGCGTGGCCGGCGGCGTGCTGCTGGCGCTGAACGTGGGCGTGATCGTGCCGTTCATCGAAGGCATCTTCGGCCTGCACTTCATCTCGAAAGAGATCTACCAGATCAGCGCCGTGCCCTCGGACCTGCACTGGGCGGACGTGGCGCAGATCGGCCTGATCGCGTTCGGCCTGGCGCTGGTGGCGACCGTCTATCCGAGCTGGCGCGCGGCGCGCGTCAAGCCGGCCGAAGCGCTGCGGTATGAATAAGAAAGTCAGCCCTGCAGCAAAAATCGGGGTGGGACCCTCCGGGTCCGACCCCGGCACTTCGCCGTTGGGTCAGCACGCTGGCATGTCGCTTACACAAGAATCAATCACATCAAAAGCATGTTAAAAAATCTTCCCTTCGAATGGCTGGTGGGCCTGCGCTACACGCGGGCCGGCAAGCGCAGTGGCCGCAACAGTTTTATCTCGTTTATCTCGCTCATCTCCATGGCCGGCATCGGCCTCGGCGTGGCGGCGCTGATCGTGGTGCTGTCGGTGATGAACGGCTTCCAGAAAGAGGTCACCGACCGCATGCTGTCGGTGCTGGCGCATGTCGAAGTGTTCGACAACAGCGGCAGCATGCCCGACTGGCGCGCCGAAAAGGCCGAAGCGTTCAAGAACCCGGCCGTCAGGGGCGCCGCGCCTTTTGTTGAAACACAGGGCATGCTGCTGCGCGACGATGCGCTGCGCCCGGCCATCGTGCGCGGCGTGCTGCCCGAGGAAGAGCCGAACGTGTCGGACGTGGCCGGCCAGACGCGCATGGGCAGCTTCAAGGCGCTGCAGCCAGGCACCTTCAATATCGTGCTGGGCATCGAGCTGGCGCGCGCGCTGCGCGTGAACCTCGGCGAAAAAGTCACGCTGATGCTGGCCCAGGGCCAAGTCACGCCGGCTGGCGTGCTGCCGCGCATGCGCAGCTTTACCGTCAGCGGCATCTTCCAGGCGGGCCACAACGAATTCGACGCCGGTCTCGCCTTTATCAATATCGAGGACGGCCAGCGGCTGCTGCGCCTGGAAGGGCCGTCCGGCCTGCGTTTGCGCCTGGCGGACATGAACCGCGCGCCGCAGGTGGCGCTGGAACTGAAAAAATCGATGCCGGGCGACCTGCGCCTGCGCGACTGGTCGCAGCTGAACGCCAACTGGTTTGCCGCCGTGCAAACGGAAAAGCGCATGATGTTCATTATCCTGACCCTGATCATCGCGGTGGCCGCCTTCAACCTGGTGTCGACGCTGGTGATGACGGTGACCGACAAGCAGGCCGATATCGCCATTTTGCGCACGCTGGGCGCTTCGCCCGGCTCGATCATGAAGATCTTCATGATCCAGGGCGCGCTGGTCGGCATCCTCGGCACTATCCTGGGCGTGGCCGGCGGCGTGCTGGTGGCGATGAATATCGACGTGATCGTGCCGTTTATCGAACACCTGCTGGGCGTGCAGTTCCTCTCCAAGGACATCTATTTCATCAGCACCGTGCCGTCCGACCTGCGCTGGCCCGATGTCACCAAGATCGGTGTGCTGGCCGTGATCCTTGCCTTCCTGGCGACCCTGTACCCGAGCTGGTGGGCCGCGCGCGTCAAGCCGGCCGAAGCCCTGCGCTATGAATAAACCATTGATGACTACCATGACCGATCTGAATAAAAACACCGTTTCCACCAGCGCCACCGGTACCGCTGCCGCCGTCCTGTCCTGCCGCGGCCTGGGCAAGACCTTTACGCAAGGCAGCTACAAGGTGCAGGTACTGGCCGGCATCGATATCGACGTCCATCGCGGCGAACGCGTGGCCATCGTCGGCGCTTCCGGCTCCGGCAAGTCGACCCTGCTGCATCTGCTGGGCGGGCTCGATACGCCCACCAGCGGCAGCGTCACTTTGCTCGGCAAGGACTTTGCCAATTTGAGCGAAAAGGCGCGCGGCGACCTGCGCAACGCCTCGCTGGGCTTTGTCTATCAGTTCCACCACCTGCTGCCCGAATTCTCGGCGCTGGACAACGTCGCCATGCCCCTGATGATACGGCGCATGAAACGCGCGCCGGCCACCGACCTGGCGCAGCAGATCCTGGCGCGCGTCAACCTGGCCAGGCGCGTCACGCACACCCCGGGCGAACTGTCGGGCGGCGAGCGCCAGCGCGTGGCCCTGGCACGCGCGTTGGTCACGCAGCCGGCCTGCGTGCTGGCGGACGAGCCGACCGGCAACCTCGATCACGCGACGGCCGAACAGATTTTCGACCTGATGCTGGAACTGTCGCGCACCCTGGGTACGGCGTTCGTGATCGTCACGCACGATATCGAACTGGCCAAGCGCTGCGACCGCGTGCTGCGCCTGACCGACGAAGGGCTGCAGCCTTACCAGTATTAAGAGGACCAGGAGGAACTTCGCCATGCTGTGGATCGATACGCACTGCCATCTGGACGCGCACGAATTCGGCGCGGAATCGCTGGACGTTGCCGCGCGCGCCCGAGAGCAGGGCGTGGGCATGATCGTGATACCCGCCATCGAACGGGCGAACTTTTCCATCGTGCGCGACCTGGCGCACGGCGCGCCGAACGCCTGCTACGCGCTGGGCATCCATCCGATCTACGTGCCGCACGCTACCGATGACGACCTGCTGGCCCTGCGCGAGGCCGTGGCGGCAGCCATGACCGATCCGCGCTTTGTCGCCATCGGCGAGATCGGCCTGGACTTTTTTATCCCGATGCTGGCGCAACCGGCCATGCGCGCCAAACAGGAGCACTTCCTGCGCGAGCAGCTCAAAATCGCGCGCGATTTCGACTTGCCCGTGCTGGCCCATGTGCGCCGCTCGCAGGATATCGTGCTCAAGCACGCGCGCCAGATACGCCCGAACGGCGGCATCGCCCATGCGTTCAACGGCAGCTTCCAGCAGGCGCAAGGCTATATTGACCTGGGCTTCAAGCTGGGCTTCGGCGGCGCCATGACGTTCACCCGCGCGCTGCAGATACGCCGCATGGCGGCCGAGCTGCCGTTGACCGCCATCGTGCTGGAAACCGACGCACCCGATATTTCTCCCAGCTGGATCCATCCGGGCCGCAACAGCCCGGAGCAGCTGCCCTGCATCGGCGCCGTGCTGGCCGAGCTGCGCGGCATCGATCCGGCACACGTGGCGGCGCAAACCGGCGCCAACGCCCGCGCGGTGATGCCGCGCCTACCTTTGACGGACAATGAACATGCATAAAACCCTACTTGCAGGCCTGCTTGCAGCAGCCAGCATCGCCCCTGCCATGGCGGCCGACCTGTGCGACGGCATGCCGCGCCTGGACGTCACCACCCCGGCCGGCTTCTGCGTGGCCGTGCTGGCCGACGGCATGAAATTTCCGCGCGGCGTGCTGCCGCTGACCAATGGCGACGTGCTGGTCACCGACATGGCCGGCTGGACGGCCAACCAGGGCAAGCTGTGGCGTTTGTCGCGCAAGGCCGGCGGCGCCGGCTTTGATCGCAAGCTGCTGCTCGACAAGCTCGATCGCCCGAACGGCATCGTGCAGGGACCGGACGGCATGGTGTACGTGGGCGTGGTGGGGCGCATCTTCCGCTTCGACCTGCGCGACCCGGCCACCATCACCGACGTCATCGGCGGCACCGCCGCGACGCCGCGCCTGCCGGGCCTGGGCCTGCATCTGCTGACCAATATGCGCTTCAGTGCCGAGGGCAACCTGTATGTCAACGTGGGTTCCAGTACCGACCACTGTGAAGGCAAGGACAACAAGGCGCCCGACGCCGGCAAACCGTGTGCCAGCGCCGAAGGCAAGGAAGCACTGGGCGCGATCCGCGAATACAAGATGAGCTGGCCGGCCGGCACGGTCGCCAGCTGGAGCACGCATGCGCACGGCCTGCGCAACTCGATGGCGCTGGCGTTTCATCCCGCCACGGGCGCCCTGTGGCAAGCCGAAAACGCGCGCGACGCGATCCAGGCCGCCATTCCAGGCCTGAAAAGCGACGAAGACCTGCCGCACGAAGAACTCAACCTGATCAAGGCCGGCCAGCACTACGGCTGGCCCTACTGCTACGACAGCAACGTCGCCAGTCCCGAGTATCCGAAGACCGGTTGCGCCGCAAAATATGTCGCGCCACAGCGCCTGTTGCCGGGCCACGCCGCACCGCTGGGCATGACCTTTTATACGGCCAGCCGCTTCCCGGCCATGTATAAAAACAGCCTGATCATCGGCTACCATGGCTACCGCGCCAACGGCCACCGGCTGGTGGCGCTGCTGCCCGACGCAGCCGGCGCGCCGCTGGGCAAATCGGTCGAGCTGATCAAGGGCTGGGAGCGCAAGGGCAAGCAGGGCAGGGGCGCGCCGGTCGATGTGAAGCAGGGCCAGGACGGCGATATCTACCTGGCCGACGATCACAACGGGCTGGCGCTCAAGCTCCACTATGAGGCGCCCGCCACAAAGTGAGAACGTCAGGCGCTCAAGCCTGCAACACCTTGAACGACATCGACAGGCCGGCTTCGCTGATCTGATCGAGCTGCAGCCCGGACGGCGCGCCATTCCACCAGCGGCTGGCGGGCGCCGTGCCGGGGCCGAAGCGGGTATTGCCGTTGGCGGGGAACAGGTCGCCCGCGTCGCCGCGATTCGATGAATCGCGTTCCAGGTCGCACTGTCCGTCGGCCTGCATCAGCGCGCATTCATAATGCTGCGCTTGCGTCATCTGCTCGAACTTGTTGTCGCCCCGTTCATCGATATGCCAGATCGCCAGTCCCTGCGAAGGCAGGGACTGGTCGCGGCCGCTGGCCAGGCGGTTTTCGATAATGAAGTACTCGGCCTGGTTGGCGCTGTTGCGGTGGAGATGGAACTGGTTGGCATTGGCCTCGGCCGTCGCGCGGCCCGGCTGGATGCTGGCGGTGGAAGCGGCCCAGCCGGCGCGGTATTTCAGGTAGGCGTTGACCTGCGTGGGGTTTTTCTTGTCGGCATTCGAGCCCGAGCACATCAGGCAGAAGTCGCCGATGCCCGACGATTCGGCGCCATAGTCGTACAGGTCGGGAAAGTCGCAGATCATGTGGCCGTTCTCATGGCAGAAGGTGCCCAGCGCCAGTTCCTGGCCCATGTCGGTGATCTGATAGTCAAAGCTGTGCATGCCCGGACCCAGCTGGTATGGCGTCAGCAGATGGAATGCATGTGGCCACAGCCCCTTGGCCCAGTTGTTCACGCGCTTGCCCGCATAGAACACATTGGTGGCATACACGTATTCCTGCCCGTCCGTCGTCAGGCTGGAAAAATCGAAGCCGTTGCGCTTGAAGTGGGCCAGCGCCTCCCTGATCAGTTCGCGCGCCCGCTGCGGCTGGGGCACGCGCTCATTGGTGTAATAGCTGCGCGGCTGGCGCGCCGTGTACCAGGGCGTGACCAGGTTGGTATAGTGCATGCGCCCGCCCGAGACGTCGAGAAAATAATCGTGCACCGAGCCATGGTTGCCAAAGCCGTTGTAGCCGGGCTGGTTGCAGAACCGCGCTACCTCTTCCTGTGAAATCGTGGCGCGCACATCGGGAAAGTCGATCAGCAGGCACAGGCCGACAAAGTCGCCGACGGTTTCGCGTTTGGGCGGCGCCGGCATGATATCGGGCGCCAGCAGGTGGGCGCGCAGGTCGGCCTTGTACTGCTTGCGCCGCTGTTCCCAGCGCGAGCCGCCCGGCCGCAGGATGGCGCCGTCGCGTACCCTGGCGCGGGCCGCCTGCGGCGCGATGCGCAGTCCTGGCGCCAGGCCCAGCGCCCCGGCGGCGACCTCGCGCGGCCGTGCGCCGCTCGACAGCAACTGCTCGCCGTCCTCGCTCAGTTTCGCATACATGTAAAAGCCGGTGGCCGGATTTTCCACCACCGTATAGCCGTTCAGCGCCTCGAACGCGGCGTGATACTGGTTGCCCCAGCCGCGCACGGCAAGGTAGCTGCCGTCGGGCTGGACAAATGTGAATTCTTCTCCATGAAATGGCGTGCACATGCGACTCTCCCTGTCAGTGCTGCATCAGTTGACGACGAGCCTGCCGTCATGACAGGCTCGTGCTGGCCCGCTTGCGCCGCAAAACCGGCGGCGGGTCGCTGATAGACAGGCTGGCTGCGGCAAGGTTCATTGCCGTGCACGCACACCGCCACGGACCGGCGTCAGAGCGTGCCGCGCAGTGTCAGCACCACATTGCGGGGATCGCCATAGTAATTGGCGTTCACAAAGCTCGACAGGGTGCTGTAGTAGCGCTTGTCGAACACATTGTTGACGTTCAGCGTGGCCGACCAGCGCGGGTTGATCTGGTACTTGAGCATGGTGTTCCACACCGCCCGTCCGCTGACATTCGCCGTCAGCGCACCGACCGTGCGGTAGCTCGAACTCTGGCTGTTCACGCCGCCGCCCAGGGTAACGTCGCGCAGCGCGCCCGGCAGCTGGTACGTGCTCCAGACGCGCAGCATGTGCTTCGGCGTGTAGGTGTTGAAGGACAGGCCGCCGCTGTTGACGTCTGCCACATATTTGGTGCGGTTGAAGGTGTAGCCGGAAAACAGATTCCAGCCGGCCGCCAGCTTGCCGCTCGCTTCCAGGTCGACGCCTTCGCTGCGCACCTTGCCCGTGTCGATATAGCAGTAGTAGTCGCTGCGGCAGGTATCGCTGCTGTTGTAGTCTTCCTGCGCGCGGTTCTTCTGGTCGACGCGGAACAGCGCCAGCGCCGTATTGACGTGGCCATCGAACAATTCGCCTTTCAGGCCCACCTCGACGTTCGCGCCCGTCAGCGGCTTCAATGCCTCGCCCGATTCCTTCTGCTCGTATTGCGGCGAGAAGATCTCGGCGTAACTCGCGTACGCCGACCATTGCGGATTGATGGCGTACACCAGGCCTGCATACGGCGTGACCTTGGCGTGTTCGCCCTGGTCGGTGGTCGACACCGACGGGCTGCGGCCGGTGGTGACGGTGTCCCACACGGTGCGCGACCAACCCAGGCGGGCGCCGACGATCAGCTTCAACGGATCGGCCAGCTGCATGCGCAGCGCGCCATACGCGCCCGTCTCGCGCGACTTGCCGACCCGCGCTTCGCGCAGGTTGCCGTCGATGAAGGCGCCGGTCGGCTCGGGGAAATCGGCGTTGAAATTATTGATGTCGAAGGTGTAGTAATTGGTGCTCACGCCATACACGGTATGGGCCACGCTGCGCGCATGGTTCAGGCCAAGCACCACTTCATGCTGGCGGCCCAGCGCCGCGAACTTGCCGGTGACGCTGGCGTCGATGCCGGAAATATCGTTGTCGGCCACGGTGGTCGAAGCGCGCAGCGCGCCGCGGTTGGTGGCCGGATTGATGGCCAGGCCGGAGCCGGCATACTTCATGTCGTTCTTTTCCTTCACGTACGCGGCGCTGACCTTGAGCGTCCAGTCGTCGTTGAAGTGGTGCGACAGGTCCAGGTAGGCGCCGCGGTTCGAGTTGTCCTGGCGGTTCCAGCGCGCGCCGAGGAAAGTCGAACGGGGCAGGTTCAGGTCCTGCGCATTGCTGTAGCGCGGCAGGCCGTTCAGGAACGGCGTTCCCTTGACCTGTTCCGAACTCAATGCCAGGTTGACCTGGGTCTGCGGCGAGAAATCGTATTCGAGCGTGGCGAACAGGGTCGGGCTGCGGCGCTCCACGTAGTCGATGAACGAGTGCTTGTCCTCGTAGTCGGCCACCACGCGCCCGCGCAGCGTGCCGTCATCGTTCAGCACGCGGCTGGCATCGAGCTGCAGGCCATAGGCATCCCACGAGCCGGCCTTGGCGGTGACGGTGGTGGTGTTGTCGGCCAGCGGGCGCTTGCGCACCAGGTTGACGGCGCCGCCCGGGTTGCCGGCGCCCTGCAGCAGGCCGGCGGCGCCGCGCAGCACTTCGACGCGGTCATAGATGGCGGTACCGGCCGAGAAATTGCTGGCGCGGCCATACATGCCGCGGTTCAGCGGCACGCCGTCGTACTGCACCGTGGTCAGGTCAAAGCCGCGCGAGTAGATGTACTTGCCGCCCTGCGGGCTTTGCTGGATCGTTACGCCGGTGGTGCTGGCCAGCGTATCGTAGACGGTGGTGAGGTTCTGCTCGTCGAGCAGCTGGCGCGTGACCACGCTGACCGATTGCGGAATATCCTTGAGCGCCTGTTCGCCCTTGACGATGGTGACGAGCCGCGCGGTGTAGGCGCCGCTGCCTTCGGTGGTGGGACTGATGACGGGCGCCGCGCTGACCGTCACGGGTGCCATCATCTGTTCGGCAGCCGGTTCGGCGCGCCGGGGCCGCACCGTGACGGCCGTGCCATCGATGTCGGCGGCCAGGCCGCTGCCGGCCAGCACGCGCTCGAGCGCCTCGCGCGGCGTCATGCGGCCGTTGACGGCTGGCGCCGTCTTGCCGGCCACCAGCGCTGGCTGCACCATCAGGTCGAAGCGGGTCTGGCGCGCCAGCGCATACAGCGCCTGCGCCAGTGGCTGGGTACCGATGCTGATCTCGACCGGCGCTTCGGCGCTGGCGACGGCCATCTGGGCCTGAGCGAAAGAAAGGGGCGCAAAGGCGAGGGCGACAGCCAGGGCGAGCGGAACGGGGTTGCAGCGAAAACGGGACATGCGATCTCCAGAGAGTGTAAATAAGAATCCTTCTCATGCAGACGCATGGCAGGGGCGCTTCCCCAACCTGTTGCCGTAATTTTTTGGCTATGTCAGCGAAAAAGGTTGAAACATTCTGACGTTGCTGGGGTCTAACTGATCAGAAATCTTCTGTCAGGAGACGGTCATGCATCCAGTCCGGTGGCGGGCGCTCATCGCGCAATTCTCGCAGTGGTCGCAGCGCCAGCGCCGGGACGGCATCGCCCTGTTGCAGGACGGTACGGCGCAAGATGCCGCCATCCTGCATCCTGGCAGCGCGCGACCGTACCGGGCAAACCGTCGATTTTGTTGCCGGCCGTGGCCAGCTCAGCAAGGCGAAACTGCATGCCTGCCTGCCGGGCATCATCGATCGCGACATTTTGCTGGTCAGCGATGGCCATCCTGCCCATGCCGTGTTCGCCCGCGAGTTCGGTATGGCGCATGCGGCGGTGAACTTGCGCGCGGGCATCCGCGTGCGCGGCACCGTCCACGTCCAGAATGTGCATGCCTATCACAGCCGCCTGCGCGGATGGCTGAGCGCGTTTCATGGTGTAGCAACACGCTATCTGCTCAATTACCTGGGATGGCGCTGGATCCTCGACGCCAGGAGAATCATCTCGCCACAAGGCTTGCTCAAGGCCACCATGGGAAGCTTTCCACACCTGATGGTGACATAGCCAATTTTTTTAATTAAAGTGCCGCAATTTCGGTGACGCCGCCCTCGCGGCGCAACTGCACCGGCAGCACGCGCGGCAGCACGCGCAGGAAGTTATCGAGCCGCAGGGGATCGAAGCTGCCCGTTACCCGCAGCTGCGCCACCCGCGCGTCGCGCAGCACCAGGCCGGTATGGCGATAGCGCGCGAATTCGGCCAGCACCTCTGCCAGTGGCGTGTCGTCGAAATTGACCCGTCCCTCGCGCCACGGCGCGATGCCGCTCTGCGTTACGGGCTTGATTTCACCGAGCCGGCCGGCCCGGTCGGCGGCGATGCGCTGGCCGGCACCCAAAGTGACAAACGGTGCATTGTCGAGAGTGCTGCTGCGCGCCACGCGCACGCGGCCTTCCTCCACTTCCACCCGCACGTCGTCGACGCTGCCGGTGCCTGGAGTATGGCGCACTGAAAAGCGCGTGCCGACCACCGTGATGCGCATGGCGCCAGCCAACACGTCGAACGGCCGCGCGGTATCGCCGTGCACCTGGAACACGGCCTGGCCTTCGAGCAGCCGCACTTCGCGGCGCTGCCGGTACAGGGTGATGTTGACGCGGGTGGCGGTGTCGAGCCGCAGCACGCTGCCGTCGGGCAGGGTGACGGCCTGCTGCTGCCCCCGTGCGCTGGCAAAACTGGCCGTGTAGACCGGCTGCCGCTGCCAGTGCTGCCAGGCCAGGTAGCCGCCGCCGGTGGCCGATAGCGCCAGCGTGGCCAGCGCGGCGCGGCGCGCCATGGCCTTGAACCAGTCGCGCCGCGACGCGGAAACAGGGACGCTGGCAGCTGCCTGATCCACCGCCAGCTGGCGCCGCAGCTGTGCGATGCCGTCCGCCGGCAAGGCATCGAGCCGCGTCCAGTCGCCATGCCAGCGCGCATACGCGGCGCCGTGCGCGTCGTCCAGCGCCAGCCAGGCCTCGAATTGCGCCGCTTCCCCGGCAGTCAAGCTGCGCTCGCGGCGCACGAACCAGTCCAGCGCCTGCTGGTCGACGGCGCTCTGGGGAGTATCGGATGGCGATGGCTGGTTCATGGCTGGCTCAGGGACGTGGAGAGGAGGACGCGCCGTCCTGCGCATCCTGGCAGCGGCGGCAGGCCTGCATGGCCAGCTTGATATGGCGTTCGACCATGGTGACGGAAATGCCCATGCGGCGCGCTACCTCGGCTTGCGACAGGCCGTCGAATTTATGCAGGATAAACGCTTCGCGGCAGCGCAGCGGCAGCTCGGCTATCACGGCCAGCATGGCTTCAACGGCCTGCGCCGACATGGCGGCCGTTTCCGGCTCGCTGGCGGCAGGCGCGGCCAGCGTGGCGAAGATATCGGCCGCACCGTCGCCATCGTCTTCCATGGTGTCTGACCCTTGGCCACGCACGGCGCTGCGGCGGTGCCGGTCGATCACCAGGTTGCGCGCGGTGCGGTAGAGCAGGGCGCGCGGCTCGATCACCTGCTCGCCCGACTGCTGCAAGGCCAGCACGCGCACGTAGCTTTCCTGCGCCAGGTCAGCCGCCGCATGGCGGTCATTGACGGCGCGCGACAGGAAATTCAACAGTTCTCGGTAATAGTGTGTGAGCACGGGGATCCAGGGCCAGGGGACGGCGTATGTCGATTGCAGGCTGGCTGTGCTGCGTTGGCTGACCCAAAGGCGCGGAAAACCCCTTGGTATTTCCGGCGGCCCTGATTCTACAGGCTGGAGGGCGATGCCGTCCATGCTTGACTTCGCTCAGTGCGCGGCAGGTCGCGCTGCCTACAATCGGTGGATGCCCATTGCGACGCCCGCCATGCGACTTTTTTTTCTCCTTGCCGCATTCTGTTTTTTCAACGCCCAGGCGTATCCGATCTACTCGACCGCGCCGCGCCTGAGCGCCGCGCAGCTGCTCGCCCATCTCGATCAGGACCCGCGCTACGTCAAAGGCTACCTGGCCGGCGTGGCCGATGCCGCGCAGGGCCGGCTGTGGTGCGACACGGGCCGTGTCAAGTCCGTGGAACTGGACGGTATCGTGATCGCCGGCCTGAAAACACTCTCCGAACAACAACGGCAGGGCGACGCGGCGCGCCTGGCGCTGACCATCCTGGCCCGGCACTTTCCCTGTACCAACCCACCAAAACCGGGAGGTTGACGTGAAACCTGCATTCATGAAGTTGCGTGAAAATTACTACAGCGTGGCGGCCGTGGACCAGGCCACGCTGTTTCGCGAAATCGGCTGGCAGGACCTGATCGGCAAGGACAGCTTCGCCAACACCTGCGCAATTCGCATCAGCCTGGCTTTAATCAAGTGCGGCGTCAGGCTCAAGGGCCGCATGACGATCAACAAGGGACCGTTCAAGGGCGCCTGGATCGAGCCGGGCCAGGCCAGGCTGGCCAACATGCTGGCCAGCCCGTCGATGTTCGGGGCGCCCGAAAAATTTGCCAGGGACGAAGCGATTGCCGGCATCGGCAACCGCATGGGCATCGTGGCGTTTTTCCGCATCCCCGGCTACCTGGGCGGCACCGGGGGGCATATCGATATCCTGCTGCCGTCGACCGGCGTCAAGGTGTGCGGCTCGGAATGCTACTGGACCTGCGACGAAGTCTGGTTCTGGGAGTTAAGATAAATAGCCGCGCCATCAAGTTGACGAGTTTTAAACCCAAAAAGCAAATTCCGGGGTCGGACCCTCAGGGTCCGACCCCGGTATTTTGCCGTCAGGGGTGAGCGCAAAATCCGCCGGCTTAATGGCATGAGCGCTACGCGCGAAACTTTTTGCTGCGCCCGCGCGAGGCCGCATTATGTGCGCGCAGGATGGAGTCCACGCGCTCGGATGCGTCGCGCGACAGGTTTTGCGCCACCTCGATATCGGGGAAGAACTCGGGCAGGCGGTAGCTGAGCCAGGCATAGGCCGAGTAGTAGCGGCAGGTGTCTTCCACCTGCTGCAGGTTCTGCGTGCCGCCGCCGTACGCATGCTGGCGCAGCGTGCTGGTTTTACCCAGCGACAGATTCTTCGCCCAGTGCTCCCACGCCGTCTGCAGTGACGGCACCTTGCTGGAAATGGGCACCAGCGACAGCGTGAACTTGTCGGCCACGGACAAGGGCAGCGTGTCGAGCCAGATGGCGCGCTCCTTCTGGTCTTCGGTAATGCGCGGGAAGAAAAAGCCGTCCGGCACGTCGATATTGTGGATAAAGCGGCGCAGAAGTTTGCTCAGCGACTGCTCGCCCGTCACCGACGAAATGCGGTGCAGATGCTCGAGCGATGGCGCCACGGCAAAGCCGCTGGTATTGAGCGGATGCAGCTTTTCCTTGAGCAGCGCGCGCATCACTTCATGCGTCTCGTTGTCGTAGCCGGCCACCAGGCCTTCTTCATGCACGCCGTAGCGGCCCGCCCGCCCGGCGATCTGGCGCGCCAGCGCGGCCGAAATCTCTTCCTCTTCGCGGCCATTGTATTTGACGCTGGTGGTCATCACGATGCGCGCGATCGGCATGTTCAGGCCCATCGCCAGCGCATCGGTGCCGACCACGATATCGGCCGTCCCGTCGCGAAAACGCTGCGCCTGCGCGCGCCGCACTTCAGGCGACAGGTTGCCGTAGACGGTGGCCACCGACAGCCCGGTCTCCGTGATCATGTCGCGCCACATCAGCACTTCTCGGCGCGAAAACGCGATCACTGCGTCGCCGCGGCGCAGGTTGCGCACCTTGCGCACGGCCGTCGGCTCCATCGACAGCGGCGCCATGCGTTTCAGTACATGCACTTCGAGCGGGCATTCCAGCCGCTCGGCCAGCGCCTCGATCGCGCGCCGCGCTTCCGGTGCGCCGACCAGGTAGACGGTATGCGCCGGGGCGCCGCAGACGGCTGCGGTCCAGGCGGCGCCCCGGTCCGGGTCCGCCAGCATCTGGATTTCATCGATCACGGCCACGTCGACCATGGTTTTCGTGTCCAGCATTTCCACCGTGCTGGCCACATGGGTGGCGCCATCGACCGTGCGGCGCTCTTCGCCGGTGATCAGATTGACTGCCAGCGGTTTGCCGTGCGGCCGCGCTTCCTGCAAGCGCTCGTAGTTTTCCAGCGCCAGCAGGCGCAGGGGAGCGAGATAGATGCCGCTTTTGGCTTTCGCCAGCGCTTCCATCGCGCGGTGCGTCTTGCCCGAGTTGGTGGGGCCGAGCAGCGCGACAAAGCGGCGCGGCAGCCGGCGCGCCATCTCGAACGAAGCCGGATATTCGGCCAGGTTGATGCTCTGGCGCGTGCGCGCCGCATGCTGCTCTTCCTGCTGGCGCTCGATGGCGTGGTTGAAGCGCTGGCGGATGCGGTCGAACACCATGCCGGCCGGCTCCGACGTCTGCATGTCGTCCAGCGTATGCAGGAACAGCATCGGGTCGGCATCGACATCCTCGCTCTGGCCGGCGATATCGGCCACGAAATCGGTCACATGCCGGCGCAGCTCCTCGAAGACGGCCGCGCTGGCGCGCTCGCGCACCAGCGCCAGTTTCGCGTCGCGGTCCATCTTGCGCCACTTGGCCGGCCGCGCCAGCACGCCTTGCGCGGGCACCAGCGCATACGGCACGCGCAAGCCGCCGGCCCGCACTTCGCCCGAAAAGCGCACGAACACGCGGCCTTCCATTTTGACCAGCCGCACATGCGCGGCCAGTTCGCCCAGTTCCTGGACCAGGGTGGCGTCGTTGTTGTCTTCGGCGAGGTCGTCAGGGTTGGTTGCAGGTAAAGCGGAGGAAGTCATGGAAAGCCTGGGTGTAGGGATGCGGGGTCGATTATACCGTGCCGGACAGCGATGATCTGGCGCAAACCCGGCCCGTGCCGGAAGGGCTACAGTAGGCGGCTCGCTACCCGACTGCCGCCCAACCGTCATGCGCCTCTTCCTGCTTGCCTTTGCCTTTGGTGCCGCATGGCTGCAGACGCAGGCGAGTCTGCCGCCGTATCCGGCGCTGGCCTTGCTGCTTGTCGCCGGCCTGGCCGGCGCGCTGCTCTGGCAATGCCGTGGCCGGCTGGTGCGCGCCGGCGCCTGCCTCGCTTGCGGCGCGGCCCTGGGTTTTTACTGGTCCGCCTGGCTGGCGCAACTGGCGCTCGCACCCCAGCTGGCGCTGGCCGACGAAGGCCGCGACATCACGATCATTGGTACCGTGGCCAGCCTGCCCTACCAGTTCCAGCAGGGCGTGCGCTTCAATTTTGCGGTGGACAGTGCGGCCGGCGCCGCCGTTCCGCCGCTGATCGCGCTGTCCTGGTATGCCGGTTTTCGCGATGAAGTCACCAATGACGTGGGCGACGTGCAGCCCGGTGAACGCTGGCAGTTGACGGTGCGCCTGCAGCGTCCGCACGGCAATGCGAATCCGCATGGCTTTGACTATGAAGTGTGGCAGCTGGAGCAGGGCGTGCGCGCCACCGGCCATGTGCGGCCGGCGCCGCGCCTCGCTACGCCCAATGTACGCCTGGACAGCTTTGTACCCGGTTTCAATAACGTGGTGCAGGCCAGCCGCGCGGCGCTGCGCTCGCGCATCCTGCGCAGCCTGCAGGGAAAAGAGTATGCGGGCGTGATCGTTGCGCTGGTGGTGGGTGACCAGCGCGCGATTCCCCAGTCGGACTGGCAGGTGTTTAATCGCACGGGCGTGAGCCACCTGATTTCCATTTCGGGCCTCCATATCACCATGATCGCAGGCATGTTTGCGCTGGGCGCGGGCGCCTTGTGGCGGCGCTCGTTTTTCACCGGCCGGCAACTGCCGCTGATCCTGCCCGCGCAAAAAGTGGCCGCGCTGGCCGGTGCCGTGACCGCCTTGCTGTATGTGCTGCTGGCCGGCTTCGGCGTGCCGGCCCAGCGCACCTTGTACATGCTGGCCGTGGTGGCGCTGGCGTTGTGGCTGGGGCGCATCACCAGCATTACCCATGTGCTGTGCCTTGCGCTGGGCGTGGTGGTGCTGCTTGACCCGTGGGCCGTGCTGTGGCCCGGTTTCTGGCTGTCGTTCGGGGCGGTGGCGACGATTTTATATGCCACCGTGGGCCGCACTGCGCTCCATGTGCAAGCTGATGCCAGCCGCTGGCAGCGGGCAAGAACTGCGCTGGCATTGGGCGCCCACACGCAATATGTGGTAACGGTGGGACTGGTGCCGCTGACCATGCTGCTGTTCTCGCAGGTGTCGCTGGTCTCCCCGGTCGCCAATGCGCTGGCGATTCCCGTTATCAGCCTGCTGGTGACGCCCCTGTCGCTGCTGGGCAGCCTGCTGCCCGCGCCCTTGTGCGACGGGGTGCTGCTGCTGGCGCATTTTCTGGTGCAGATGCTGGCGCAGGTGCTCGACTGGCTGGGTGCGCGCCGCTTCGCCGTCTGGACCGCACCGGCGCCGCCCGCGTGGAGTTTTTGCTGGGCCCTGTTCGGCACGGCCTGGCTGCTGGCGCCGCGCGGCTGGCCGCACCGCTGGGCCGGCATGCTTAGCTGGATCCCGCTGCTGACGGCCTTGCCATCGAGTCCGCCACCGGGCCAGCTGTGGGTCACCGCCTTTGACGTGGGGCAGGGCATGGCGCTGCTGGTGGAAACGCACCAGCACCGGCTGCTGTACGACACGGGGCCGGCGTATGGCCTGGACTCCGACGGCGCCAGCCGCGTGATCGTGCCGTACCTGCGCGCACGCGGCATCGGCCAGCTCGATGGCCTGATCATTTCGCACAGCGATACCGACCATGCGGGCGGCGCGATCTCCCTGCTGAAAAATGTGCCGGTGGGCTGGCTGTCGTCGTCCTTGCCCGATGGCCACCCGGCCGTCGCCTTCCAGCGCCGGCTGGCTCGCCCGCACATGCGCTGCGTGGCGGGCCAGCGCTGGAGCTGGGAAGGCGTGCGCTTCGAGATGCTGCATCCCTTGCTTGAGGCTCATCACGATATCGCCCTGAAACCGAACGCCCGCAGCTGTACCGTGAAAATTACGGCCGGCCGGCATGCGATTCTCTTGGCCGGCGATATCGAGGCGGCGCAGGAAGGCGAGCTTTACATGCGTTCGCGCGCGGCGCTGGCGGCCGACGTACTGCTGGCGCCGCATCATGGCAGCGGCACCTCGTCTACGCAGGCGTTCTTGAATGCGGTCGAGCCGTCGCTGGCGATTTTCCAGGTGGGGCATCGCAACCGTTATCGGCATCCGAAGGCGGAGGTGTATCAGCGGTATGGGCAGATGGGGATCGCCAGGCTGCGTACCGATGTCGCAGGCGCGGTAATGATGGCGTTCGGGGAGGCGCTCGCTGTCGAGCAGTATCGCCGCAGCCGTCCACGGTACTGGCATGGGCGTTAACTTTCAGCCAGCTGCGCTCGCTCATCCGGTATCTCCAGCCCCCGTTGCTTCACGTACTCGAGAAACAGCCTTGCCCCCTTGGCCATCCGCGACGTGCCATACACCGCATGCATGCTGGGATCGAGTTCCTTTGACGAGGTCAGCCGGTACGCCGGACAAACGCGCACCAGCCCGCCGCTGGCCACCGCCGGCTCCGCCAGCCAGCTGGCCAGCCGGGCGATGCCGGCGCCTTCCAGCGCGGCCTGGAAGGTGGCGATGCCGGACGTGAAGCGAAAGCGGGGCTGGACCTGGTAGCGCACGTTGCGCTCGCCGCAAACAAAATGCCAGTCGCGCAGGATGCGGGGGGCGGAGTGCATGATGACGTCGTGAAAGGCCAGCTCTTCCGGCTCGGCGGGCGCGCCCATGCGCTCCACGTAGTCGGGCGCGGCGTACATGTAGCGGCGGTAGTTCCACAGGGGGTAGCCGATCAGCTCGCTGGACTGCGGGAAGGCGCCGCGGATGGCGAAGTCGAGCTTTTCCTGGATCGGGTCGATCGATTTGTCCGAAAAGTGGATATCGACCGAAACGTTCGGGTAGTCGCGCGAGAACTGCGCCACCAGTTTCGGCAGGAAGCCCAGCGATAGGATTTCGGGCGCCGAGATGCGCACCCAGCCTTGCGGGGAGTTGCTCAGTTCGGCCAGCTGGTCTTCCGCTTCGGCCTGCGTTTCCAGCAGATGCCTGGCCGAGGCGTAATAGGTTTCGCCGGCGTTTGTCAGCGTGAACTGTTTTTGCGTGCGCAGGATCAGCTCGGCGCCGATCGCCTCCTCCAAGAACTGGATGGCGCGCGTGACGGCCGACGGCGAGCGGCCCAGCATGCGCGCGGCATGCACGAAACTGCGCTTCTCGACCACCGTGCAAAAGGCGCGGATTTCCCACATCAGCTTGATCGACATTCGTGCTCCCGGCAGCATAAAAGGGCAGTAGACCGTATTGGCCGCCATTTCGTCAAGCGTTATGCCTGATTGCGCTTTCCGCAATATGAAGTTGCATCCAGAAAAATCTGGCGCGCCTATACTGCCTGCTGTTCCCATCCTACCGTGACCGCCATGCTGACCATTTCACTGCTGTGCTTGTTTGCCTTCTTTGCCGGCCTGATCGATGCTGCCGTGGGCGGGGGCGGGCTGATCCAGCTGCCGGCCCTGTTCAACCTGATGCCGAACATGGCCTCGACGTCCCTGCTGGGCACCAACAAGCTGGCGTCGGCCTGCGGCACCACGTTCGCGGCGCGCTCGTTTATCGGCAAGGTGCATGTGCCGTGGCTGCTGGTGCTGCCGGCCGTGGCTGCCGCGTTTGCCATGTCGTTCCTCGGCGCGGCGGCCGTGTCGTATGTGCCGCAGCAGGTGGTGCGGCCGATGGTGCTGGTTTTGATCATCATCATGGCGATCTACACCTTTATCAAGAAGGACTTCGGCAGCCTGCGCGAAGCGCGCACGGTGGGACCGCGCGAGCGCATCCTGGCCGTGATCATCGGCGGCGCCATCGGTTTTTATGACGGCCTGTTCGGGCCGGGCACGGGCAGCTTCCTGATTTTCCTGTTTATCCGCGTGTTCGGCTTCGACTTCATTCTCGCTTCGGCCTGCTCGAAACTGGTCAATATCGCCACCAACGTGGCCGCGCTGGCCTTCTTTATTCCTGCCGGACACGTCGTGTATGCAGTGGCCGCGCCGATGGCGGTATGCAATATCCTGGGCGCGCTGACGGGGACCTGGATTGCCGTGCGCCGTGGCGCCGCCTTTGTGCGGGTGCTGTTCCTGGTGCTGCTGGTGATGCTGATACTCAAGCTGTCCTACGATATTTTCTTCAAGTAAGCGTCTGCAAGCAGAACTGCCATGAAAACCATCGAGGGCGTGCTGTGGGATAACGATGGCGTGCTGGTCAATACGGAGCAGCTGTTTTATGAAAGCAACCGCGAGGTGCTGCTGCCCTATGGTATCGAGCTGACGCCGAAACAGTTTTTCGACTGGTTTCTCGACAATCACTATGGCGCCTGGCATCTGCTGCTGCGGCAGGGCCACGATATCAGCCTGGTCGACCGCCTGCGCGCGCGGCGCCAGCAGCTGTTTGCCGAACGGCTGCGCCAGGCGCGGCAGTTGATTATCCCGGGCATGGCCGAGGTGCTGGGCAGCCTGCGGCCCCATGTGGCGATGGGCGTGGTGACCAGCGCCTACCGCGAACATTTCGAGCTCAGCCATGCTGCCGGCGGCCTGCGCGAGCATCTCGATTTTGCGCTGACGCGCGAAAGCTATGCCGAGAGCAAGCCGGCCCCCGATGGCTACCTGGCCGGTTTGCAGCGCCTGGGCCTGCCCGCCAGCGCTTGCGTGGCGGTCGAGGATGCGCCGCGCGGCCTGCGCGCCGCCCAGGCGGCGGGACTCGAATGCATTATCGTGCGCAACCACATGAACCGCCATCATGCGTTCGACGGCGCTTTTTGCGTGGTGGAATCGGTTGCCGAACTGGGGGCAGTGCTGGCGTCGTTCGTGCCGGGCATGGCGCAGCTCTCCCGGCAATTAGAGCAAGTGCTCTGATCCATCTTGCCGGCCTGCCATTACAATCAGCCATCGCATTGCCGAGCAAACGCCACCATGACACGACCGCAGCTTCATTTTGCCCACGCCAACAGTTATCCGGCCGGCACCTACCGCCAGCTGTTCGCGCTGCTCGAAGAACATTATCAGGTACAGGCGCTGGACATGCACGGCCACGACCCGCGCTATCCCGTCAGTGCCGGCTGGCCCGAGCTGGTGCGCGAGCTGACCGATGACCTGGAACGCCGCTACAGCGCGCCCGTGATCCTGGTCGGCCATTCGCTGGGCGGCATGCTGAGCGTGATGGCGGCGCGGCAGCGGCCGGACCTGGTGCGCTGCGTGGTGCTGCTCGATTCGCCCGTGGTGGCGGGCTGGCGCGCGCTGTTCGTGCGGCTGGCCAGGAACACCACCATCGGCGAGCGTTTTTCGCCGGCGCGGTTTTCGGCGCGGCGCCGCAAGGTCTGGCCCGATGCGCAGTCGGCCTACGAGCATTTTGCCGCCAAGGATATTTTTTCCGTCTGGGCGCCGCAGGTGCTGCGCGACTATATCGACAGCGGGCTGGCGCCGCATCCCGATGGCGTGCAGCTGCGCTTTACGCGCGAAGTGGAAACGGATGTGTACCGCGGCTTGCCGCACCATATCGGCGGGCTGGTCAAAGGGGACTTTCCGGTGCCGGTCGGCTTTATCGGCGGCCTCGACTCGGTCGAGTGCCGGCAGGCGGGGCTGGCGGCGACGAAAAAACTGGTGGGCAAGTTTTTCCGCCAGGTGCCGGGCGGCCATCTGTTCCCGATGGAGTCGCCCGGACTGACGGCAACGGTGGTGCATGAGATGATTTCGGCCTTGCTGGAAAAACGCTGACGCATGGCACGAATTTCCATGCGCAGGGGCCAACGGCAGCGGGTTTTCGCGTAAAATCCTGCCATCCGGGCCGCGCCCCTCCGGGCGGCGCGCCCCAGCCATTCCGATATTCTAGAAAGATGCCCCAGCGATGACGATTAAAAGCGATAAATGGATACGCCGCATGGCGGAACAGACGGGCATGATCGAGCCGTTCGAGCCCAACCAGGTGCGCGCCGTCGATGGCCGCAAAGTCATTTCCTACGGCACCTCGTCGTATGGCTATGACATCCGCTGCGCCGACGAGTTCAAGATTTTCACGAACATCAACAGCACCATCGTCGATCCGAAAAACTTCGATTCGAACTCGTTTGTCGACGTGAAAAGCGATGTCTGCATCATTCCGCCGAATTCGTTCGCGCTGGCCCGCACCATCGAATACTTCCGCATTCCACGCAGCGTGCTGACGATCTGCCTGGGCAAGTCGACCTACGCACGCTGCGGCATCATCGTCAACGTGACGCCGTTCGAGCCGGAATGGGAAGGCTATGTGACGCTGGAGTTTTCCAACACCACGCCGCTGCCGGCAAAAATCTACGCCGGCGAAGGCTGCGCGCAGGTACTGTTCTTTGAAAGCGATGAAGTGTGCGAGACCTCGTACAAGGACCGCGACGGCAAATACCAGGGCCAGAGCGGCGTCACCCTGCCGAAGGCGTAAGTTACCTCCTTGCCAGCCAGGCCGCCAGTTCGGGCGACGGCTGGTACAAGGGCATGTGCCCGCGCAGCAGGATCTGCGCGCTGCGCCGGTAGGCGGCGCTCAGGATGCCGAGCGTCATGCCCATGCTGTCTTGCCGCTGGCGCGCCACGATAGTGGTGTCCAGCCTGCCTGCCGGATTGTCGATGCCGACCGCATGATAGTCATACTCCGTTCCCACCACTGACATGCCTTGCGCGACGCCGTGCGCCACCGTGCCCGGAATCAGGCAGGCGGCCGCCAGGCAGCAGCCACCCGATACGGCCAGCGAGGCGTGGCCCGATTGCGGCGTAAAGTAGCGCACGGCGATATTGCCGCCAGCTGCCGCCGGCCCCACGATGCAGAACTTCGGTATCGTTTCGCTGCATTCGAGCTCCGCCAGGCTCAACAGCGTGCCGTCGCGCTTCCTCAAGCCCATCAACAGTCCGGCCTCGCTCCATACGCGCCGTATTGCCTGCATGAACGCGGCGTCCGCTTCCAGCTCGGCGATCGATTCCTGCGCTGTCTTGCCGAACTCGCTGGCCAGCGCCATCACCATCGGCACGGCCACGTCCACGCAGGACACCGTATGGCCGGCGACCATATCGCTGGCGGCACCGGTGGGCAGCAGCTGTCCCGTCTTGCTGCCCACCGGGTGGTGCAGGAACAGGTCGACCGCGGGAAAGCTGCCTGCCACGCCGGGTATCGCCGCAGCGGCAAAGCTGCCATCTTCCAGCCGCGTCATGCGCGAGGTGGTGACCACGCCCGTATTGGTATTGCGGATATCGACCTCGTGCGTGCCGATCGCCAGCGCCTCGATCACGCCGCTGTCCAGGCCCCACAGCTGCAGGCTGGACGACATATTGCCGCAATTGACGCTCCAGTCGATGTCGCCGTGCTCGCTGGCCAGCTGCGCCAGCGTGCTGACCAGGCGCGGCCGGCCTTCGTGCTGCTCCACCTCGGCCAGGAAGACCTTGTTGCTGGTGGGGGTGCTCCGGCCCAGGCCCGTGACCTGCCGGTTGCCGGGCAGGCGGCCGGCCAGCGGCACGCCCATCAGGTGGCGCAGCAGTTCGTCGCGCAGCAGCGGGTCGGCCGGCACGGCGCGCGCATGCAGCACCAGGCCGGTCGAGGTGCCGCCGCGTACATGATGGACCGGGTATTCGGTTACCCCGAAGCGCTGGCGGGGCAGGAAGTCGGGCAGGGCGGGCAGCAGGCTTGTCATTGTTTGTCAGCCGGGGAGAGGGCAATCGAGCAGTGTGCCAGTTTTCAAGCGCCTGCGCGCAATTCCCTTTACCTGTCTTTACACTTGCGCATCTTTATCTACAGGAAACTTTGCCGATAATTATAGTATCGAAACAGACAGGAGCAATCATCATGGTATCGGCTATCAGTTCAGGCAGTTCGTTCAGCGCAGTGGCCAGCAGCGGCAGTTCCGGCAGCACCACGCAAATCGCCGCCTTGCAAAAGCAGATCACGGCGGCGCAAAAGGAATTGACGGAGTCGCAGAAGGGCGAACAGACGGAAACGGCGCAAAAGCTGCAGCAGCAGCTGGCGCAGCAGATCCAGGCCCTGCAGGCGCAGATCGCGCAGTTGCAGGCGGCCGCCGCTCAGCAGGCGCAGCAGAAACAGGACAGCCAGCAGGCCAGCAGTGCGGATACGGGCAGCAGCCCGGCGCGTTCCGCCAGCTCGACGCTGGGCAGCATTATCGACACCCAGGCCTGAATCGGACCGGCTGCGCCGTCAGCCTGGCTGCCTGGCCGGCAAGCAGATTTCCACGCACAGGCCGCCGCTGCTGCGGTTGCGGGCGGCGATGCTGCCGCCGTGGCCCTTGACCACATGCTGGGCAATCGCCAGTCCCAGGCCGTGGCCGTCGGTGGACTTCTGGGTATTGCTGGAGCGGAAGAACGGTTCGAAGATGGTCGCCAGGTCGGCCTCGGCCACGCCGGGACCATGATCGAGCACGGCGATATGTATTGCCTGCCTGTCCTGATGGCGTGACAGCACCACGCTGACCACGCCTGCGTCGGGACTGTGCTTGATGGCATTGCGCACCACGTTTTCCACCGCGCGCCCCAGCAGTTCCGCCTGGCCGTGCACGACGGTGTGCGCGATATCGGCTTCGCCGCTGACGGTGATGCCGATGCGGCGCTGGTCCGTTTCGGCCTCGAAGCGGGCGTCCTCCACGATATCGTGCAGCAGGTCGGCGATGCTGAAGTCGTCATTGAGCGGGTTGACGGCGCCCGCTTCCAGGCGCGACAGGGTCAGCAGTTCGCCCACCAGTTTGTCCATGCGCACGCTTTCGCGTTCGATGCGGTCCATCGAGGCGGCCAGCTTGTCTGGCTGCTGATGGGCCAGGCCGATGGCGGCCTGCAGGCGCGCCAGCGGCGAGCGCAGTTCGTGGGAGACATCGTGCAGCAGCCGCGTCTGGCTGTCCATCAGGCTGCGCAGGCGGCCCGTCATGCGGTCGAAATCGCGGCCCAGGTCGGTCAGTTCGTCGCCGCGCTTGGTAGCCGCCTGGAAGCGGGGCGCCAGGTCGCCGCCAGAGGCCGCTTCAAAGGCGGCGCGCAAGTCGCGGATCGGGCGCGAAAAATACCAGGCCAGCAGGAACGCAAACAGCAGGCTGGCGGCGGTGGCGGCGATAACCGGGATAAAGGTGCGGTAGGGCGAGTCCATGCGCGGGCCGGGCGGCATGCCGCCGCCCATGCCGTCGCGGCCGGCGATGTCGCGCATGCCGTTCGCATCGGACCCCTGGCCGGGAGGCGGCTGCCACGGCTGGCGCGGCGGCATGCCCTGGCCATCCATGCGGGGACCCTGCGGCATGGCGCGGTTGCCGGCCATGCCCATCGCGTTCAGCGTGGCGCGGGCGGCATCGGTGCCGGCGTTGCGGAAATGTTCGGAAGTGGGCAGGAACAGCAGATATTGCACGCCATCGCTGCCGGTGGCCTGGCGCACGACGGGCCGCGATTGCTCCTGTTCCAGCAGCGCGCGCGCCTTGTTCAGCATGGCCGGATGCACGGTACGGCCCATCAGCTCGCGCCCCTTGCCGTCGATGGCCATCACGCGCATGCGTTCGAGCTTGCCGAGGAACTGGCGCAGCGCCGCGCTGCCGCCCGCTTCCAGCGTGGCGGTGGCCGCTTCGATCGCCATCTGCGCCGGCGGGCTGGTATCGATGTCGAGCGCGCGCGCCTGCTGGGCGGCGCGGCTTTTCAGCCAGAAAGTGCCGCCGATGCCGATGGTGGCGGCCACCTGGGCCAGCAGGATACACAGGAAAAACTTCCAGAACAGGCGGCCCACGCTTATTCCTTGATTAGCTGGTAGCCAAGCCGGTAGACGGTCTGCAGGCAGGAACGGCCATCGTCCAGGCTGCCGAGTTTGCGGCGCAGGCTGCTCAGGTGCACGTCGATATTGCGGTCGAAGCGGGCCATGGGACGGCCCAGTCCCAGTTCGGACAGCTGGTTCTTGCTGACCGGCTTGCCGGCATTGCGCACCAGCACCTCGAGCAGGTTGAACTCCGTGCTGGTCAGTTCCAGCGGCACGCTGGCCCAGGCGGCGCGGCGCTGCTCCGGCCACATGGTCAGCTGGCCGACGATCAACGGCGCGGTGGCCGAGTTGTCGATTGGCACTGCCTGCGAGCGGCGCAGGATGGCGCGGATGCGGGCCGTCAGCTCGCGCGGCGTGCATGGCTTGGTGACGTAATCGTCGGCGCCCAGCTCCAGGCCGACGATGCGGTCGGTATCGTCGCCGCGCGCCGTCAGCATCAGGATCGGCATGCGGCTGCCGGCGCGGATGCGGCGCAGGGTTTCCAGGCCATTCATGCGCGGCATCATCACATCGAGGATGGCGATCGCATATTGCCCCGTCAGCGCCTCGGCCGCGCCCCGCTCGCCGTCATGCACGGCCTTCGCTTCAAAACCTTCCTGCTCCAGATACTCCTGGAACATGCCGACCAGTTCGACGTCGTCGTCGATTAACAATACCTTGCTCATGCGTGTGCTTTTCTCTGCTGTTTCCCATCGTGACCGGCCATGATAGCAGCCCGCCAGGCGCCTGCGGCGCCGTTTTACCCGTTTTTACACAGGCGCGTTCCTGTTTGCCGGCCGTCGGGCTTTACATCTTTTTACCCTGCGCTAACGTTGCTTTACACGCAAGCAACGGACAATCGAAGCTCATTGAAACGAGAGGAATTCAAGCATGAAGCAAGCAACGACAAGCGCAGTCATCTCCCTGCTGCTGGCCGCCGCCCTGGGCGCGCCGCTGGCAGCTTCCGCCCAGCAGGGGCCGGACCGCGGTCCCGGATTCGGTCCCGGCGCGCGCATGGAAGGTCCGCCGCCGGGCCCTGGCCGCGGCTTGGGCGACGGCTTGCCGCCTTTCCTGCACGAAGTAGCACTGAGCGAAGCGCAGCAGGACAAGGTATTTGCCGCCACCCACGCCCAGGCGCCGCTGCTGCGCGAACAGCAAAAGATCGCCTTCAAGGCGCACGAACAACTGCGCGAGCTGGCCGCGTCCAACAGCTATGACGACGCCAGGGCTGCCGCACTGGCCAACAGCGCGGCGCAGGCCATGGCGAAGATCAGCCTGCAGCATGCGCGGCTGGAGCAGCAGCTGCTGGCCGTGCTGACGCCGGAACAGCGCAAAGAGGTGGACGCGCGGCGCGAGGAAGAGCGCCAGGGTCCGGACAGCGGTCCCCGTCCACGCGGTGAAAAATAAGATCAATTCTTGTCCAGGGAGCATGCCATGAGTATCAGCGCCGTCAATTCCGGCAATGCCGCCAGCCAACTGGCCGCATTTGGCCGCCTGAGCGGAACCAGCAGCACCAGTAACAGCAATAGCTACAGCAGCGTGGGCGGCACGCCGCCGCCGAAGCCTGACGACGGGGCTTTTCTAGACGCCATTTCCAGCGCGCTGTCGTCGATCGGCGTCACGGTGGCCGACGGCGAGTCGGACACGTCCGACGATGCGTCCGCGACCGGTACCGCCGGCACCCAGGACGCGGGCCAGGCGCTGGGCGCCTTCCTGCACCAGCTGATGGGCAGCCTGCGCGCGCAAAGCGGCGGCGGCAGTAGCGGCGGCGAGAGCGAAGAGGGCGGCGAGCCGCCGTCGGGGCCACCACCGGCGGGCGGGCGCGGGCCGGGCAATATCGAGTCGGACCTGCAAAGCCTGCTGTCCAAACTGTCGTCGTCGGGCGGCAGCGACGGCGCGGCCACCACCGACAGCAGCCTGAGCGAGCTGCAGTCGAGCTTTTCCAGCCTGCTGAGCGCACTGGGCGGCAGCGCCAACAGCGGCAGTTCCGACAAGCTGGCCAGCTTCCTGCAAGCGCTGTCGGGCAGCCTCGGTTCGGCCAGCGCAGGCGGCAGCCTGTCGTCCAGCGGCAACCTGGTCAATACAACGGCCTGACCATGAACCGCAAGCCAGCCAGCAGGGTGAGAGGCAGCATCGGCGATAAAGCCATGCAATTCTGCTTCCTGTGCGCCAGCCTCAGTCCGGCGCTGGCCGGCTTGCCCCATTTAGCGGAGTACATATGGATTTGCATGATTTCGGCCTCGCGTCCGACCTCGAAGTGATGCAGCGGCAGGCGCTGGAACGGCGCCGGCTGCTGCGCTGGGTGCTGGCGGGCGCTGCCACCTTGCCCCTGATCAGCTGCGGTGGCTCGGGCGGCAGCGACACGGCCAGCGCCTCGACCGGCACCGGCACCGGCAGCAGCGGCACCACGACCACCACTACCACCGCAGGCGCCTGTGCGGTGATTCCGGAAGAAACGGGCGGCCCGTATCCGGCCGACGGCACCAATACCAATGGCGGCAGCATTATCAACGTGCTGAACCAGACCGGCGTGGTGCGCAGCGATATCCGCAGCAGTTTCAACGGCGCCACCGGCGTGGCGGCGGGCGTGCCGCTGACCATCAGGCTGCAGCTGGTCAACGCCAACGCCGGCTGCGCCAGCCTGGCCGGCTACGCGATCTACTTGTGGCATTGCGACCGCGACGGCCTGTATTCGCTGTATTCGAGCGGCGTGACGGCACAGAACTACCTGCGCGGGGTACAGGAAACGGACAGCACGGGCAGCCTGTCGTTCACGACGATCTTTCCGGGCTGTTACTCCGGCCGCATGCCGCACGTGCATTTCGAGGTCTATCCGAGCCTGGCCAGAGCGGCGGCCGCCAGCAACCGTGTCAAGACCTCGCAATTCACGTTTCCGCTGGCAACGCTGAACGAGGTCTACACGGCCAGCGGCTATGCGTCCAGCGTGCGCAACCTGGCGCAGATCAGCTATGCCACCGACAATGTCTTCAGTGACGGCACCAGCTTGCAGATGGCCAGCGTGACGGGCAATGTCACCGATGGCTATGTCGTCACGCTGACCATCGGCGTCAACGGCTAAGCAGGCTGGGCGGTCATGAAACCCAGGTCGCGCTTGCTGAAATTGGCCAGGTTGGGGAACACCTCGCCCAGCTGGCTGTCCGGCACGCCGAACCATTTGGCCAGCGTGGCGCCGTACTGGTCGACCGAGGTGGTCGGCAGCAGCGAGCCGGAGCCCACGTCGAGCTCATGGCCCAGTCCGGTAGTCGGGTAGGCGCCGTAGATATCGCGTCCGCGCACGGCGCCGCCCACCACGAAGTGGTGCGCTCCCCAGCCGTGGTCGGTACCGTCGCCATTGCTGGTAAAGGTGCGGCCGAAGTCCGACGCCGTGAAGGTGGTGACCTGGTTGCGCAGATCGCTGCCCTGCAGCGCGGCCAGCGTGGTGTCGAAGTAGGCGAGCGCGTGCGCCAGGCGCGCCATCAGGTCGGCATGCAGCACTTTCTGGCGGTCGTGGGTGTCGAAGCTGCCCAAGGTCACGTAAAACACCTGCCGCTTCGCGCCCAGCGCACCGCGCGCGCCGATAATGCGCGCCACCGTCTGCAGCTGCACCGCCAGCGGATTGACTGCCGCCACGCCGGTGGTCGGATTGATGTAGGTGGATGGGTTGGGCACGCCGGTCGGGCCGGCCGCCAGCATGGAACTGCTGAGGATGGCCTGGCTGGAGATGGCGCGCTGCACCACCGCTTTTTGTTCCTGTTCGATCAGGTCGTTGCCGGCATCGGCCAGGATGGCTTGCAGGGCGGTGGAGCCGGCAGGCGTGCCGAACAGGTTGCCGCTGGCGCCACGGATCGCCACCGCGCCGCCCTGGCCGACCTGGAACTGGCGTACCTGGCGGCCGCTGAGAAACACCGTATTGCCGGCCGCCGAGATGGCGGTAAACATGGCGTTGGTGTTGCCTGCCACCGTCAGGTCGCCCAGGCGGCCGCCCCAACCCACGCTGGCGCCTTCGGGCTGGCCTGACTGCCAGGTCGACTGCTGGTCGTTGTGCGAAAACAGCTTGGGCGGCAGCGCCACGCTGCGTGCCTTGTACTGCGCCAGGGTGGTCGGCGCGATCAAGGTGCCGACATTGGCCACCACGGCCGCGCGGCCGCCGTCGAACAGCTCTTTCAGCGGACCCAGGCTGGGGTGCAGCGCGAAGCTGCGGCCGGCCTGTGCCGTGGCCGGCGTGATCGGCAGCACGCCGCCCGTTTCGCTCACGCCCGGCAGATGGATCGAATCGCTGCCACCGGTATTGCGCACGCGCAGGTACTCGTTCCACGAAGTGGGGTCGGTGGCCAGCACCGTATTGAACGTGTCGTTGCCGCCGGCAAGGAACAGGCACACCATGGCCTTGTAATCGTTGGCCGACTGCGCGGCGGCGTTGCCCATGGCGGCCAGGTTCAGCGCGAACGGCGCGGCGCTGGTGCCGGCCAGGGTCAGCATGGAGCCGAGAAAACGGCGGCGGGAAAAATGGGGCGCGTTGGTGGTCATGAGTCTGTCCTTGCTTATTTCTGCACCAGGTAATCGGTCGAGGCCATGGCCAGGAAAATCGCCAGCTTGACGCGGTTGGCCTGCGCATTGGCGACCTGCGTGGCATTGCCGGCCGTGGCGGCCGGCAGCGTAATGGTATTGACGGCGCCGACGATCTGTCCGCGCAGCCGCGATGGCATGGCGCCCTGCAGCAGCAACAGGTCGACCCGGTCGACCACCGCATTGGCGTCGCCGGCCAGCGCCAGTTCCTTCGTGTAGTCGGGTTTGACTTCGCGGCTTTCGCCCACACCCGTATTGATCGCCTCTTGCATGAAATTCAGGTAGCCTGTCACGGACGGTTCCGAGCTGACCTGCAGTTCCGGCGCCACCAGGCCCGCGCTGGCAATCGCCGAATTGGGCGGTACATACGATGGGCGGAAAAAATTGAATACGGAGGCGGCGTTCAGCGGGCTTTGCGCCAGGCCCGTCAACGGGTCGTCCAGGTAATAGATGCGATAGCGGCCCGTCGTCGCCTTGGCGTCGAAGGCGCGCATCCAGCCGGCCAGGCGCAGCAGCGGTTCGCGCAGCTTGCCGGTGCGCAGGGTGGTGCCGGCAGGTGCCAGCGCTTCCGGGTCGAGCAGGACGGCGCGCACCATGGCTTGCATGTCGCCGCGCACGCCCTTGCCATTGTTGGCAAACACGGCCGAGACGCGGCCGATATACGCGGCGCTCGGGTTGCTGGTGACCAGGCGCTGGATCAGCTGGCGGCTGAAGAACGGCGCCGCGTTCGGATGGTTGAACAGGGTGTCGAGCGCCACCTTGATATCGGCTTCGCCGCTGGTGGCGCCGGAAATGGTCTGGCCCAGGAAGCGTTTTTCGCTGCTCGAATGAAGGGCCGGATACATCTGCATCGGTTTCCAGTCGCGGTCGGGGTCGGCCGTGCCGCCATTGAAGCGGTTGGTGGACTGGTCCGGGCCGGCCCAGCTCAGGCCGGTAAACACCTTGGCCAGGCCGGCCACGTCTTCGCGTGCATAGGTATCAACCGGCTTGCCGCTCGACAGGTTCAGGCTGCCGTCCGCATTGAGCTGGTATAGGCCGATGGAAAACAGCTGCATCACTTCGCGCGCGAAATTCTCGTCGGGCGTGCGCGTGCCCGATTCTTTCTGGTTGCGCAGGTGCGACAGGTACAGGCCCATCATCGGGTGCAGCGCCACGCCTTCGAGCAGGTTGCGGAAGTTGCCGAATGCATGCTGCCCCAGCATGTCGACATAGCTGGCGGTGCCGCGCACTTGCGCCTTGACCGATTCGTTTTGCAGCGAGATGACGAAAATTTCCGACAGCGCAAACGCCACGCGCTGGCGCAGTTGATCTTCGCCCTGGATGGCCTGCAGCCAGAACGACTCATAAAACGCCGTGTAGTTGACCTTGGCGCCGCCGGCCGCCTGGGTCGCCAGCATCTGGTCGATATAGCTGCGGTGCAGGGTCTGCGGCTTGACGAACTGGGCCGTAAACCAGGCGTCGCTGTCGCTGGCGGCCAGTGCATCGATCGCCGCCATGTTCGGGCCCATGGTAGCGCGGCCGAGAAAGCGCGCGGCTTCGGCCCGCGTAAAGGTGCGCGCGGCAACGGGAGCCGGTGCGGGTGACGGCGCCACCACCGGCGGCGTGACCGTACCTGGCGCAGCGGGCGTGGCCGGCGTTGTCACTGGCAGCGTGACGACAACTTCCGGCCGCTGTGCCGATGGTTGCGCGCTGTCGCCGCCGCCACCGCCGCCGCAGGCGGCCAGCAGGCTCAATAAAGTTGACGCCAGCACGCGGCGCACGTTCGGGTAGCTCATTTAGTTTCCGTTGGGCAAGTTGTGGTAAGCCCCGTCATTGTAGAGCCTGCTCATAAGAAATAGCGTTTCCAAACCGATATTTTCGGTTTGATCACATTGTGCATTGGTTGCAGATGGGCATTTTTTGTCAGGTATTGAAGGAACTTGCCTGCTTTTTTTATTTTGCAGTAAGGAAATATTTTTACCTGAAAACGTCTACTGTCGCATATTAGATACGCAAAACTTTCGATAAATTAAGCTTGTCAGAAAAGCTCATATTGAAGCGAAACTGGGTTCGCCGGAAACCATGGTTGTTACACCATCGGCGAAGCGTATTTCGCCGGATTTGGGTGATATTCCAGGTCCGGGCGCTGGCACGGGCCTTGCAAAAAAAACGGCACCAGGGCTGCTTGCCCCTGACTTTCAGTTGCCGGAGCCTGTCATGACCAGTCGCTTGCTCGCTTACCGTCCCGAAATGGAAATGGCCTTGCCCGCCGCCGCGCTGCCGCTGCAGCAGGAAGATGAACTGGCGCTGGCCACCCGCTTGCTGGAGGTGCGCACGGCGAGCGATGTCGGCGCCTATCTCTCGCACCTGCTGGCCACCACCGGTGCCGGCCGCCAGTTGCGCGGCACGCCGCTGGCACGGCCGCTGCGCCAACTGCTGGGTCAAATACTGGCGCCGCTGCTGCCGTTGCACGGCGCGGCACCGGAACGCCTGCGGCGCATGGCGCGCATCTTCGGCATGGAGCTGGAAGGGCTGAGCCCGGAAGACAAGGAATTCGAACTGGCGAGACGCACGGTGCAGCTGATCTGTTCAGTCGCCACGGAACTGGCGCGGCACGGCGGGGCCAGCGGCGCGCCGCAACCCAAGGTGGCGGCAGCGCTGCTGCAGGCCGCGCGCACGCTGGCGCCTGGCCTGCTCAAGCATGCGGCGCAGGCGTCGCGGCCACCGGCGGCAGGACGCTGGCGCCGCGAAGGCGGGCACATCGTCGTGTCCGGTTGTTAGGGGCGGGCGGCCTGGCCGTCCGGTAACGTTTTACTCACGGGAGCTCATCATGCATGACATCGATCGTACCACCATGGAATACGGCCAGGAAACGTCTGCCTTCGAAGCGGAGCAGTTCGAATATGGCCAGGGCGAATGGAGCGGCGAGGGCGGCAACGCGCTGTTCTCGGAAGCAGAGGAAATGGAGCTGGCCAATGAACTGCTGTCGGTCAGCAATGAAGCCGAACTGGAACAGTTTCTCGGCAATTTCCTGCGCAAGGCCGCCTCGGTGGCGGGCAGCGTCATCAAGTCGCCGATCGGCCAGGCCGTCGGCGGCGTGCTCAAGGGCGTGGCGAAAAAGGCGATTCCGCTGGCTGGCGGCGCCATCGGCGGCTATTTCGGCGGCCCGCTGGGCGCCAAGATCGGCAGCGGCCTGGCCTCGGCGGCCGGCAACGCGCTGGGCCTGGAGGCGGAAAGCAGTTCGAACGAGGACCGCGAGTTCGAAGGCGCGAAGCAGTTCGTGCGCCTGGCAGCCGACACCGTCAACCGGGCCACGCAGGCACGCCAGGGCGGCGATCCGCGCGCGGTTGCCCAGTCGGCGGCCAGCGCGGCGGCGCGCCAGTTCGCGCCGGGACTGCTGGCGCGCCCCGGCGGTTCATCCGCGCAAAATGGCGGCGGCGCGGCAAGGCCGGGACAGGGGCCGGGGCAGGGCGGGCGCGGGGCCAGCGGCCGCTGGGCGCGCCAGGGCCAGAAAATCGTCCTGTACGGCGTCTGACATCATGGCCATCGGCGCTTATGCCGGCTGGATGCTGGCCCAGGAAGCACGCTCGCTGCTGGCGCGCCTGGGACGGCTGGAACCGTTCGCGCTGATCGAGCCGACGGTGCTGGCCGCCGCCCTGATGCCCAGCGCCCAGTCGGCCATCGAAAGCCAGCTGGTGCAGGGCCGGCGCGAGCTGCGGCGGCTGGTGACGCAGTTCCAGTGGTGGCTGCGGCGCGAGCTGGAGAACCGTGCCAGCACTGCCACGCCGGCCGAGGCACAGCGCCGCTTTACTTTCCTGCGCCTGAAATTCAATGCGGCGCTGACCCAGTTCGACCTGTTCAACGAGGTCATCACGCAGCGCAGCGAGCACAAGACGGGCGTCTGGCTGTCGGGACTCGATATCGTTGCCGCCGATGCGCTCGCGCTGCCCGGGCGCTATTACCAGAGCCCGCCGCTGATCTGCTACCTGGACCGGGGGCCGGGCGCCGCGATCCGCCGTGCGCGCACGCGCTTGCCGGGCGGCGGCGAGAATCCGGTCGCCATCATCCGCCTGCCGCGCGAACGCATGATCGGCAGCGGCATCGCTTCCTCGCTGGTGCACGAGATCGGCCACCAGGGCGCGGCGCTGCTGGACCTGGTGGCGTCATTGCGCCCGGTGTTGCAGGCGATGCAGCATGGCGGCAGCGGAGCAGTGCACGTGTGGCAGCTGTGGGAGCGCTGGATCTCCGAGATCGTCGCCGATTTCTGGTCGCTGGCACGGGTTGGCGTGGCCGCCACGCTGGGCCTGATCGGCGTGGTCAGCCTGCCGCGCGTGTTTGTGTTCCGCCTGAACCTGGACGACCCGCATCCGGTGCCGTGGCTGCGCGTGCGCCTGAGCTGCGCCATGGGCCGCGCCCTGTATCCGCACCCGCAGTGGACCCGCATCGAGCAGCTGTGGCTGTCATATTACCCGCCGCAGGGACTGCCGCCGGCCCAGCAGCAGTTGCTGCGCCAGCTGGAGGCCAGCATGGCGGCGCTGGTGGGCCTGCTGGTGCAGCATCGCCCGCCTGCCCTGCAGGGCAGCTCGCTGGCCGAAGTGATGGCCGTGCACACGCGCCAGCCAGCCCTGCTGGCGCAGCTGTTCCGGCGCTGGAGCGCGGCGCCGCGCCAGATGTACCAGGCGGCGCCCACGCTGGTGTTTGCGGTGCTGGGCCAGGCGCGCGCCAGCGGTGGCCTGAGCCCGGAGGACGAAAGTGAATTGCTGGGGCGCTTGCTGACCCACTGGGCCCTGCGCGCCACGCTCGACACGTCGGAACTGTGCGCAGATGTACTACGCCATAGCGCGCTGCGCCATGGCAGGCTGCCTGGCGCACCGTTGCCGCAGCTGGCGTCACGACTGATTATCCATTGAGGAGAATGACATGAGCAGCAAACACAGGGCCGCTGGCCAGGCAGGCGCAGGGCCGAAAGACGAAGGGGGCAGCATCGCCGTCACCGTACATGAACGCGATAGCGGGCGCATGGTGGTCAATGCCGCCATCAGCCTGTACCGCAATGGCGACGCCAGTTGCCAGCAGTTCGATCCGGCTGCCTGGGTGACGGATCCGGCCATGCTGGTCGGCGTGCGCTGGACCGATGGCGGTGGCGGCACCGTGTTTTCCCACCTGCCGAGCGGCAGCTACGTGGGCATGTACGGCAACTTCCCCGCCACGGCGCCGCAATGCGTGCAGGTGCAGGCCGGCTGCAGCGCCATGCTGTGTTTCCAGCCGCAGATCAATCCCCAGGTGGAGCTGGTATTTGAAACCGGCGACTGCCAGCCCAGCGACTGCAATTTCGGCCGCGTCGGCGACCGGGCGGTGGCCACCGTCTCGTTCGATGGCGACCAGAGTGCCGACGGCCGCGCGCTGGTGCAGGTGCTGGCGGCCTCGCCGTGGATGCCGCTGCGCGGCAAGCTGCATGCGTTTTTCACGCGCGTGCGGCGCGCCGGCATGCACCGGTTTGCGGCGCAGATGATGCTGTCGCAGCGGCCCGAGGTGTACAACCTGCTGCCTACGCCGGAGGGGCTGAGCCCGAACGCCATGCTGGCGGTCGACGCCGAGTACGACACGGAAGAGCGCCAGCCGACGCCGATTTCCGGCAATGTGGGCGTGTCGCTGTCGCGCACGGAGACCGAACCGACCGAAGACCTGCCGCTGTGGACGCTGATCCGCAACAGCACCGAGGCCATGTCGTTTACCAATTACCTGCACTTCATGGACAGCCTGTTCTGCAGCGACGTGGCCGGCGTGCGCGGCTTCGAGCAGGAACGCTTCGTGAAAAAGGCCGAGGTATTCCAGCAGCTCAAGCAGCGGCGTGCCCTGCCGTTCTCGGACGCGGATTCCTATCGCGTGCTGAAGGTGGCGACGGAAGCGTTCGTGATGGTCAATTGCGGCGTGCTCAATCAGCCGCTCGCCTTCAACCCGGCCGAAGACAATGCGTATCTGGACCGGCGCGACATTCCGCTGGGGCGCGACCTGGAAACCGTGCTGCGCAGCGACTACCTGGAAAATGTCGACGGCTTCCAGACCTTGCCCTACCTGGCCGTGATCCGCCGCAAGCTGCCCGATATTCCGGTCAGCATTCCGCGTGGACAGGAAGGCGAAGTGGACCTGTGCTTCGGCATCATCCAGGAAAAACTGGCCAATCCCTGCCTGCTCGAACTGATCTGGTCGTACTGGCACGAAGAAGGCATGCTGGTGCAAACCATGAACGCCATCACGCAGCGCTTCCAGAACCTGCGCGCGCCGGGCAGGCATCTCGATCCCCTGTCGAACACGGAAATCGACATGCTGCGTCCCTTGAACAATCTGCTGTGGGGCTATACCCAGGATGAGCAGCATCGGCTGACCGTGATGCGCCGCAACTACGAGTATGACCATCATTACGGCGTGCGGCTCGATGGCAAGGCAGTGCAGCACTTCCGGCCAGCCGACAGCCGCTCGAAATTCCTGGAAGCCTTCCACCACCTGCTGCGGCTGCTGACCTCGTTCTACAAGCAGGATGACGACACCACCGTCAAGGCCGACGCCTTCCCGGTACTGAATGCCCTGAAGGAGATCCACCTGATCCTGTCGCAGGGCGCGCACAACCAGTTCGGCGACCTGCCATCCACCGCCCGCATCGAAATGCTGATGCAGCAATGGATGCTGGCGCGGCCCGAGTTCCGCGAGTTTTTGCCCACGCGCGTGATGGTGGCGTATCCGGAACCGTGGATGGACCGCGTCGACGCCATGAAAAAACTGCAGGGCTGGACCGATACCAGCGTGATGCACTTCCGTAACCTGGCCATCTTCGGCGAACAGCTGCTGCTGTCGGTGCGCTACGGCAACTGGAGCGATATCTACGAGCCGACCCAGGCGTTCAACTGGGCCCGCTTCTGGCGGCCGCAGGTGCAGGGTTATATCCACGGCTACCGCGCCGCCACCGGGGTCGACCTGTCGGTCGATACCAGCGACCCGGCGGTCGAAGCGACCATGCCGTCGATCCTGCTGCGCCAGCGCCTCAGCCAGCAGCTGCGCAGCGTGCAGGGGTAAGCAGGAAGCGGGCGCGCATGCTCGATTTTACCAGTGCCCTGTACCTGGGCATGCGCCATCCCTCAACGCTGCTGGCGCCGTGGGAGGCGCTGACGCTGGGCCAGCCGGCCGCGCTGCAGGAGCCGGCCGGCGCGCGCGCGCTGGCGGCCGAGCTGGCCCGCTTGCAGGGCTGCCAGGGCGCCTGTTTGCTGCCGTCGACGCTGCATCTGTTCTGGGACCTGTTCGGCATGCTCGCTGCCGAGCCGCTGGCCATCCTGATCGACGGCGGCAGCTATCCGATCGCACGCTGGGGCGCCGAACGCGCGCAGGCGCTGGGATTGCCGCTGCAGCTGTTCCGCTCGGGCGAGGTGGCGGCGCTACAGCAGCTGGCGCATCGCTGGCGGCGCGCCGGACGGCGCCCGCTGATCGTGGCAGACGGTTATGTGCCGGGCAGCGAGCAGCCGCCGCCACTGGCGCGCTATGCGCAGATCGCCGAGGACGGCGGCGGTTATCTGCTGCTGGACGACACGCAGGTACTGGGCTTGAGCGGGAAACGGGGCGGAGGCTCGGCGCGCCGGCATGGCCTGGTCGGCGAACGCCTGATCATCGCCGCCTCGCTGGCCAAGGGCTTTGGCGTGCCGCTGGCGCTGCTGGGTTCCAGCCGTGCGGTGCTGCGGCGCTTCGAGGCGCACAGCCAGACGCGCGTGCATGCCAGCCCGCCGTCGGCGGCGGTGCTGGCGGCGGCGCGCCGGGCGCTCGATATCAATCTGCGCCATGGCGACAGTCTGCGCGCCCGGCTGGCAGCCAATGTGGCGCAGTGGCGCGGCAGCATGCAACGGGCTGGCATCGCCAGCCTTGGCGGGACGTTTCCCGTGCAGCGCCTGCCCGGCCTGGCCCGGCTGCAGGGGCCGCTGGCGCAGGCCGGCGTGCGGGCACTGGCGCAGACGGACGGCGGCGCGGGAGCGCTGACGTTTTTGTTGCGGGCCGATCATGTGCCGGCGCAGCTGGCACAGGTGATCGGGCTGCTGGAAGATCATGTGAGGAGGCGATATGAACGAGTCATTTGAAGTGCTGCCGTTTGGCGTGCAGCCGGCCCAGGCGATGGAGTGGGAACAGGAACAGGAATGGGAGCAAGGGCAGGAATGGGAACAGGAATGGGAAGACGAGGACGAGCAGGAGTGGGAGGACGAACGCTTGCGCCGCCCCGGCGGCGGCGGGCGTGGCCGGGGCGGCGGCCTGCGTGCGCGGCCGCCATTGCGCGGCCCGCGCCGGCCCATGCCGCCACGCTACCAGCCGCGACGGCCGCCACCACGCTATCCCGCGTATCCCTTGCCGTACCTGCCGCCGCGTTTCCGTGGCTGGGGCAGCTATCCGGTACCCTATCCCGTGCCAGAGCCGGCGCTCGGGCCTGAACCGGGATTCGATCAGCAGGACGAACCGGATCAGGGCGTCGATGAAGGGCAGGGCGAGGTACCGCCGGTGCTCGCTGCAACGCTGGGCCGCATCCCGCAGGGCGCCAGCCTGCAATACCAGTCGCTGGGAAATATCGAGGCCGCCGTCAAGGACCCGAAAGGCACCGGTGCGGGCCTGTACCTGATCGAATTCGATACCAGGGATGGCCGGCGCGCCTACAGCGGCCAGACCGACAACTTGCGGCGGCGCCTCAAGCAGCATCACCTGTGCGGCAAGATGATGGGCCTGGACATGGGCAAGCATGTGGTCTATGTGGCGCCGTTATCGTCCGCCGCCCAGCGGCGACAGATCGAAAAAGACATCCATGGCGACATGTTCACGCACCGGCGCGGCGTGCTGACCAACCAGCGGCGCGAACTGGAGATGGAAGTGATGGGCGAGACTTGGGGTTGACCTGACCAGGGAGATCATCATGCATCAACTTGAATGCGAATGCGGCCAGTGCCGGCAGCGCGCCGGCGCGGGCTTTGAAGTGATGGAGTTTGGCGCGCAGCCAGCCTTGTTTGGCGAACAGGAAGAACTGGAGCTGGCGATGGAGCTGCTGGAGGTGTCCAGCGAACAGGAACTGGAGCAGTTTCTCGGCAAGGTTTTCAAAAGTGTCTGGAAGGGCGTCAAGAAGATTGCCAGGCCCCTCGGCGGCGCCCTGAAGGCGGTGGCGAAGACGGCCTTGCCCTTCGTCGGCGGCGCGCTCGGCTCGATGATCCCGATTCCGGGCGTGGGCACGGCGCTCGGTTCGGCGCTGGGCCGCGCCGCCAGCAATGCGCTGGAGCTGGAATTCGGCGCCGAACTGTCTGGCGAGGACGAACTGGAGGTGGCGCGCCGCTTCGTGCGCGTGGCGGGCCAGGCGGCGCAGCTGGCCGGGCAGTCGGCCGAGAACGGCGACGGCGGCCCGCGCGCGGTGGAGCAGGCGCTGACGCAGGCGCTGCGGTGGCAGTTGCCGCATTTTCGCCCGGCCGTGCCGCAAGGTGGCGAGAGCGGGCGCTGGCGGCGGCGCGGCAGCCGCATCGTGCTGACCGGGGTGGCGCCCGGGGCGTAAGTCATGGTGTCGCCGCCTTGTCTGCGCAGGCAGCGGCCTTGCGGCGGATCTGCAGGGCGCGGTCGGTGACGCCGAGCCGGGCGGCGGCGCGCTGGTTGCTGCCGCGCTCCTCGTCGAGCACCAGGCGGATCGCCACCTCGGCGGCGGCTCGCGTGATGCAGGGCAGCTGCAGCCCCAGGGCCAGCGCGTGCCGGATCGCCGCCTCGAACTGCTGGTCGGGCCAGTGCGGCGCGGCCAGCCGTTCTTCCGGCGGCAGCGCACCGATGGTGATCGGGCCGGGGCCGCAGTGGCGCTGCCACAGGCGCGTGACGGTCTGGCGCAGTTCGCGCACATTGCCCGGATACGCGCGCAGCAGCAGGTACTCGCGCACTGCCTGGTCCAGCGCGGGCGGCGCCGCATGCGCCAGCTCGCGCAGAAAATGCATGGTCAGCGGCAGGATGTCGTCCTGGCGCTCGCGCAGCGGCGGCGTCTGGCAGCGCCAGCCGGCGATGCGGTAGTACAGGTCGGCACGGAAAGCACCGCGCGCCACCTCGTCTTCCAGCACGCGGTTGGTGGCGCACACCAGGCGGAACGCGGTCGGCTGCCAGGTGCTGCCGCCGATGCGCTTGTACTTGCGCTCCTGGATCGCGCGCAGCAGCTGCGCCTGCATGGTCAGCGGCAGTTCGCCGATTTCATCGAGAAACAGCACGCCGCCGTCGGCCAGCGCAAACGCGCCGTCGCGCGCGCCGGCCGCGCCCGTGTACGCGCCCCGTTCGTGGCCGAACAGTTCGCTGCCGGCCAGTTCCGGCGACAGCGTGGTGCAGTCGAGCACGGTCAACGCGCCGCGGCAGGCGGAGAGGCGATGGATCAGTTGCGCCAGCAGATCCTTGCCGGTGCCGGTCTCGCCCGTGATCAGCACGGACGCCTGGCTGAAGGCGGCCATTTCCACCACGTCGTGCAGCAGGCAGCGCCAGGCGCAGCTGTGACCGACCAGCCGGCCCCGCACGGCCTCGGACTCGAGCAATTGCGCCACCGCCTGCCAGCGCTGCAGCCGCGCCAGCACCTGGCCGGCATCGACGGCTTCTGGCAGCCATAGCAGCAGATCGCGCGCGCCGGCCGCCATCACGGCACGCTGCTCGGTGCACGTCAATGGCCGCGCGCCGGCGGCAATCGCCAGCACGCGCGCCTGCCGGCACAGGATGGCCAGCGCCTGCAGCAGCGCCGTATCGGCATGCGCAAACAGCACGATGCCGTGCGGCGCATCGCCGGTGCCGCACAACGACAGCTGGGCCTGCTGCAAGGCTGCACCAAGCAGGGCGCCCGTGCCGGCCGCCGCCTGTTGCATGACCTCCAGCCAGACCTTGAGCGCCATCCCCGTCCCACCACGATGTAGCCAGCGAGGCGCCCATCTTAGAAGCCGGAACGGCCCTGCGTTTGATCTGCCGCAAGCGTGCGCGAGCCGCTAAAACGCGCCGTTAACGAAAAACGCCGCCTGGCAGGCAGGCGGCGTTTTTCGTGCAATTAAGCAGCTTTACCGAGAGCGCTTAACAACGTTCAGGGCCAGCATGAACGCTTTTTAGGCGCTCTCGTCCATGCGTACGCAGTCGACGAAGTAACCGCGCTTGCCGTCCACCTCGCGTTTCACCAGGCCGTGCACATCGGTCTCGAAGCCAGGGAAGCGCTCGTTGAAGTCGCGTGCGAAGCGCAGGTAGTCGACGATGGTCTTGTTGAAGCGTTCGCCCGGGATCAGCAGCGGAATGCCCGGTGGATACGGCGTCAGCAGGATCGACGTGATGCGGCCTTCCAGCTCGTCGATGGCGACGCGCTCGATTTCGCGGTGCGCCATCTTGGCAAATGCGTCCGACGGCTTCATGGCCGGGATCATGTCCGACAGATACATCTCCGTCGTCAGGCGCGCCACGTCGTACGCCTTGTAGAAATCATGGATCTGCTGGCACAGGTCGCGCAGGCCCATTTTTTCGTAGCGTGGATTGGCCGCCGCAAATTCCGGCAGGATGCGCCACATCGGCTGGTTCTTGTCGTAATCGTCCTTGAACTGCTGCAAGGCCGTCAGCAGCGTGTTCCAGCGGCCTTTGGTGATGCCGATGGTAAACATGATAAAGAACGAGTACAGGCCGCATTTTTCAATGATCACGCCGTGCTCGGCCAGGTATTTGGTGACGATCGAGGCCGGGATGCCTGTCTCGCCGAACTGGCCGTCCAGCGACAGGCCCGGGTTGACGATGGTGGCCTTGATCGGGTCGAGCATGTTGAAGCCGGGAGCCAGGTCGCCGAAACCGTGCCAGTCGTCCTCGGCGCGTATCATCCAGTCTTCCTGCTGGCCCATGCCTTCGTCGTTGAAGCTGTCCGGTCCCCATACCTGGAACCACCAGTCCTGGCCCCATTCCTGGTCGATCTTCTTCATGGCGCGGCGGAAATCGAGCGCTTCCATGATCGACTCTTCCACCAGCGCGGTGCCGCCCGGCGCTTCCATCATGGCCGCAGCCACGTCGCACGAGGCGATGATCGAATACTGCGGCGAGGTCGAGGTGTGCATCAGGTAGGCTTCATTGAAGGCGTCCTGGTCCAGCTTGACCTGTTCCGATTCGCGCACCAGGATTTGCGAGGCCTGCGACAGGCCGGCCAGCAGTTTGTGCGTCGACTGGGTCGAGAAGATCATCGATTCCTTGGCGCGCGGACGGTCCTTGCCGATCGCGTGCATGTTCTTGTAGAAATCGTGGAAGGTGGCGTGCGGCAGCCACGCTTCGTCGAAGTGCAGGGTGTCGATCTTGCCATCGAGCATTTCGCGCAGGGTTTCCACGTTGTAGATCACGCCATCGTAGGTCGACTGGGTGATGGTCAGGATGCGCGGCTTCTTGTTCTTCGCTTCGCGCGCGAACGGATTCGCCTCGATCTTGCGGGCGATGCTTTCCGGGGTGAATTCGGCCAGCGGAATCGGGCCGATAATGCCCAGGTGATTGCGGGTCGGCATCAGGAACACGGGAATCGCGCCGCACATGATGATCGAGTGCAAAATCGATTTGTGGCAGTTGCGGTCCACCACGACGATATCGCCTGGCGCGACGGTCGAGTGCCACACCATCTTGTTCGAGGTCGAGGTGCCGTTGGTGACGAAGTAGCAATGGTCGGCATTGAAGATGCGCGCCGCATTGCGTTCGGAGGCGGCAACCGGGCCGGTATGGTCGAGCAGCTGGCCCAGTTCTTCGACGGCGTTGCAGACGTCGGCGCGCAGCATGTTTTCACCGAAGAACTGGTGGAACATCTGGCCGATCGGGGACTTGAGGAACGCCACGCCGCCCGAGTGGCCGGGGCAGTGCCACGAATACGAACCGTCGTTGGCGTAGTGCACCAGCGCGCGGAAGAACGGCGGCGACAGGCCGTCCAGGTACGATTTTGCTTCACGGATGATATGGCGCGCGACGAACTCTGGCGTATCCTCGAACATGTGAATGAAACCGTGCAGTTCGCGCAGGATATCGTTCGGGATATGGCGCGAGGTGCGCGTTTCGCCGTACAGGTAGATCGGGATATCGGCGTTCTTGTGGCGGATCTCTTCGACAAACGCGCGCAACGACTTCAACGCATGATCGGTTTCCTCGACCGAACCGGCGCCGAACTCCTCATCGTCGATCGACAGCACGAAGGCCGACGCGCGCGATTGTTGCTGGGCAAATTGCGACAGGTCGCCGTAGCTGGTCACGCCCAGCACTTCCATGCCTTCTTTTTCCATTGCGGCGGCAAGGGCGCGAATGCCCAGGCCGGACGTATTTTCAGAACGGAAATCCTCGTCAATAATGACGATGGGGAAACGAAATTTCATGCATGTCTCCAAAAAAGCAAGCCGCCCCTGAACTGGTGTGGAGGGGCGGACTAGGGCGCGACCGCCGGCTGATCAAGTGGCCAGGCAATCGCAGAAAAAAAATAAGAACGGGATTCTCGCAGAAATGCGGCATCTGCGGGAAAAAAATATCATATCGAAATAACTAAAACCGTGCGTCAGACTGCCTGAATGGTGTGACGAGCGTATGACGCGTCAAAAAGCCGCATGTCAGGCTTTGCGCTGCAGGGTCACCAACGCATATGGCAAGCCGGAAACGGCGGAAACATGCGCCTCGCGGGCCGTTTCCTGCCATTCTTCCCTGTTAATGGCTGGAAAGAAAGCATCGCAGTCGAAGGTCTGGCCAATTTCGGTAATGATCAGGCGGCTCGTCAGTGCCAGCGACTGCCTGTAGATTTCCGCGCCGCCAATCACAAACCCCTCAACGCCATCGAGCAGCGTGATTGCCGCTGCCACCGATGTGACGGCTTCCACGCCATTGTGCTGCCAGTCGGCATTGCGGGTGATCACGATATTGCGGCGCTTCGGCAGCGGCCGGCCGATCGAGTCAAATGTCTTGCGGCCCATGATGATCGGATGGCCGGTAGTCATGCGCTTGAAGTGCGCCAGGTCTTCCGGCAGTTTCCACGGCAGGGTGTTGTTGATGCCGATGCCGCCCTGCTGGTCGGTGGCGACGATAATGGTCAGTTGGTTCATTGCATCTGTCTGGATTGGTTGGGGCCGTGCCCGATACCCGCCATTATCGTTCAAATTGCTCTCAGGCTCCAGATTGAACCCGGTTCAGGAAGGCGTCCATCACGGCGGCCAGTTCGCCGGGCGCTTCCAGCGGCACCATATGGCCGCTCGGCTGTGCCAGCAGATGCAAGGTGGCGTGCGGCAGGCGCTGTGCCATCGCGCGCAGGTCGCCAGCCTGCACCAGCTGGTCGCCTTCGGCGCCGACGATCAGCACCGGAAAGGGCAGGTCCTGCAGACGGTCCATCAGGTCCGGGCGGTCGAAGGTCTGGGCAAACTGCGCGATCAATACTTCTTTCCCCAGGTCGAGCGCCATCTTCCTGATCAGGCCGGTGATCGCGGCATCGTCCAGGTGCGACGGGTGCAGCAGCTCGCGCAGGCGCTGGCGCGTGATGCCGGCATAGGTATTGCGTTCCAGCATGGCGATCACGCGCTGGCGGGTGGCAATCTCGTCGGGCTGCAGCCCTTTGGCCGAATTGGCGATCAGTGTCAGCGAGGCGATGCGTTCCGGATAAGCTACCGCATGCTCCAGCGCCAGGTACGCGCCCAGCGAAAAACCCACCAGGTGCGACTGCGGCGCGCTGTGCGTGGCGATCAGCTCGCGCATGCCGGCGCGGGTACGCGGCAGGTGCAAGGGCAGATGATGACAAGTGTAGCCGTCGCCCAGGGCGCGTTCCAGGCTGGTCCACATGCGTTCGTCGCACAGGGTGCCGGGGAGCAGGTCGAGCCGGAGCGGGAACGTTGGTCTCATCAGGAGCAATGGTGGACGGTCAAAAGCGGCATTATCGGTCATTCCGGCACATGCGGCAGCGCTGGCCTTGCTAAAATTTTTCTTCATGGCATTATTTTCAATAGTGCGCGTCTGGCATCCATTTACTTTGTGGTAGGCTGACGGCTCTTACCGAATTGGCATTTTTCTTATCCACTCAGTTATTCATAGAGGACACATCATGGCGATCAGTTTGCAAAAAGGCGGCAATGTCAACCTGAGCAAGGAAGCTCCGGGCCTGAAAAAAATCGTGGTTGGCCTGGGCTGGGACCCGCGCGCTACCGACGGCGCCGCTTTTGACCTGGACGGCAGCGCCTTCCTGCTGAAAACGGACGGCAAGGCCCGTTCCGATGCCGACTTCATTTTCTACAACAACCTGAAGTCGGCCGACGGCTCCATCGTTCACGCGGGCGACAACACCACCGGCGGCGGCGATGGCGACGACGAGAAAGTCGCCATCGATCTGGCCAACGTGCCGGCCGATATCGACAAGATCGCCGTGGCCGTCACCATCCACGACGCGGAAAATCGCAAGCAGAACTTCGGCATGGTCAGCAAGGCGTATATCCGCTGCCTGAACGGCGACAACGGCCAGGAAATCGCCCGCTACGACCTGTCGGAAGACGGCTCGACCGAAGCGGCCATGATCTTCGGCGAAATCTACCGCGCCGGCAGCGAATGGAAATTCAAGGCGATCGGCCAGGGCTTCAAAGGCGGCCTGGGCCCGCTGGCAGTATCGTTTGGTATTAATGCTTAATCAGTTCACTTGCCGGGACGGCCTGCGCTGTCCCGGTTTCCGCTTTTCTTCATCTCACTTTGCCACATGGAACCTCTGATCAAAGGGCAGCGCCTGGCGCTGGCCGGCCCAGTCACGGGCAACGGTTTGCACATCGGTATCGCCGGCGAAGGCGTGCCGCTCGATTATGCGTGCTTTGGCCTCGATGCCGCCGGCAAGTTGTCCGACGACCGCTACATGACGTTTTTCAACCAGCCGCGCACGCCGTGCGGCGGCGTCGAAGCGCAGGCGGGCGCGGGCGACGCAGCCGGTTTCCGGTTTCAGCTGGATCGCTTGCCCGCTTCCATCGAGCGGCTGGTGATCACGGCCGCCATCGATGGCGCAGCAACCTTGTCGCAGCTGGACAGCGGCACTCTGCGCCTGCTCGACAGCGGCCGCGAGCTGGCCCGCTTTGCCTATGGCGGCAAGGATTTTGCCGATGAAAAAGCCGTGATGCTGGGCGAGCTGTACCGCAAGGACGGCCAGTGGCGTTTCATGGCCGTCGGGCAAGGTTTTAACGGCGGCCTCGACGCGCTGGTTGCGCATTTTGGCGGCCAGGTCGCGCAAGCCGCCGCCGAGCCTGTGGCGCCGACGATATCGCTGTCCAAAATTTCGCTGACCAAGGCGGGGCAGACCCATAAAGTGTCGCTGGCGAAGGGCGCGGGTGCGCCGAAAAAACTGATCGTCAGGGCCACGTGGACGGATAACGGCGATGGCGACGACGATAACGACGACCTCGACCTGCGCGTCGGCATGCTGCTGCCGGACGGACGCATGCGTTTTATCCAGGCGCCGGAACGGGCCGGCAGCTTCGACCTGATGCCCCATGTGCTGCACCGGGGCGACGTCACCGGCGCAACCGGCAAGGAGCCAGCCACGGAAACCGTCGAAGTCCATCCTTCCCTGGCGCAGTTCTACGGCGGCACGGTGGGCCTGGTATTCAGCGTCTATTCCGCCGTGGGCAATGGCGCTGTATCGGTCGCCTCGATGCGCCCGAAAATGGTGATGGAATACGGCGAGCAGGTGGTCGAATGTGCGTTCGATTTCCGCCAGTCGCCAGCAGCCGGCGACGACACCGTCTACACCTATGTGATCGGCCTGGCGCGGGTGTCCGCCGACAGCATCGTGCTGGAGCCTTCGGGCAAAACGTCCGAGCCCGGCAGCGAGGCCACGCCATGGCTGCGCTGGCAGGGCGATGCCTTGCAGCTCGACTTCAACGGTCCCGTCGTCTTCAAGGGCGAGGACAGGGAAGACGAAGATAACTTCAATGCGGCCAATCCGCGCCGCTATATCGTGTAAATCGTGTAAAGGAACATGCCATGGAAGCTTTGTCCCAGGGCCAGCGTTTGCCGCTGGCGCAGTTTGCCGCCGATGGCGTGCTCGATATCGGCGCGGCGGTGCAAGGGCTGTCGCCCGACTTTGCCTGTTTCGGCCTCGACGGGGCCGGCAAACTGTCCGATGACCGCTACATGACCTTCTTCAACCAGCCGCGCACGCCGTGCGGCGGGGTCGAGGCCAAAGCGGGATCGCAGGGCGACAATGCCGCGTTCGCGTTCCAGCTGGCGCGATTGCCGGCCAGCATAGAGCGCGTGGTGCTGACGGCCAGCATCGATGGCGGCGGCGTGATGTCGCAGATGCAGTCGGGTTATCTGCGCCTGCAGGCTGGCGGGCGTGAATTTGCCCGCTTTGCGTTTACCGGCAAGGACTTTGCACAGGAAAAAGCCATCATGCTGGGCGAGCTGTACCGCAAGGACGGGCAATGGCGTTTCATGGCCGTGGGCCAGGGTTTCAACGGCGGCCTCGATGCGCTGGTGCGCCACTTTGGCGGCGAGGTCGCCCAGGCTGTACCGGCCCCGGCCGCCCCGGCAGCTGTGTCAGCCGTGGCGCAAGCCAAGATCAACCTGGAAAAGCGCGTCGAACGCGAGGCGCCGCAGCTGGTCAGCCTGGTCAAGCAGGCTGGCGTATCGCTGCAGAAAGTGGGTCTGTCCGAGCATCGCGCCAAGGTATGTTTATGCCTCGACATTTCCGGCTCCATGGGCCGCCTGTACCGCGATGGCCTGGTGCAGCAGTTCGCCGAGCGTATCCTGGCGCTGGGCTGCAAGTTCGATGACGACGGCGAGATCGACGTTTTCCTGTTCGGCAAGAACGTCCACCATCCCGATCCGATGGCCTTGCGCAACTGCACCACCTATGTCAGCAACGCGATTGACCATCATCCGCTCGAAGGCGATACGCGCTATGGCCGGGCGATGGAAGCGATCCGCGCCTTTTACTTCCCCGACGCCCGTGGCGGCGAGCGCACGCGGCCCTTGCGCGCCGAGCTGCCGGTGTATGTCATGTTCGTAACGGACGGCGGCACCAGCGACCAGGCAACGACGGAAAAACAATTGCGCTGGGCCAGCAACGAGCCGATCTTCTGGCAGTTCATGGGCATCGGCAAGGGCCGCAAGTCGAAAAGCAAATTCCTTGCCGCATTTGCCGATTCCGATTTTCCATTCCTGGAAAAACTCGATGAACTGGGCGGGCGCCTGATCGACAACGCCAATTACTTTTCCGTCAGCTCGCCCGACGAACACAGCGATGGGGAACTGTACGATTTGCTGATGACGGAATATCCGGGCTGGCTGAAGCTGGCGCGGCAGAATGGCTTGCTGGCGTAAGCCGTTGCAGGTTCAGACGCCGGGAACGATCTCGACGCCGATGCGCCCAGCCAGATTCAATACGGCTTCATACGCGGCCACGTCACTGACCAGATCGCGCGAGTTTCCTGCCTGTTGCAAGCTGCCTGGTGCAATCCGGTCACCGAACAGGACTACGGACCTGGCGCTGTCATCCTGGCGTGATGTCCACAGCAAGCCCTGGGCGTTGCGTTGCTGATCGTGGATCTGTGCCGCCACCGCACGTGTGGCGGGATAGCGGTCTTTCTCGGTGTCGATAAGGTCCTTGCGCTGCATGCCAAGTTTGCGCAAGGCCATCGTGCGCAGGTCGACCAGGATCAGTTCGGACACGGTAGTGACTTCGGAATGCACCTGGCCGGTGAGTTTGCTTTTCGCGACGCTTTTGAATCCTGGCGTGTAGGGCACGTCGTGAAAGATCGATTCCATGGCAGCGCAATCGAATGTGTCGCCTGCATACAGGGTCGGAATGGCTTTTCCGGCTGGGTTGGCGACAGGGGAAAAGCGGGCATTGCCTTTGACGCCAGGATTGAACTGGATTGCCCCATAGATGTTCTGATGTATCCTGTGCAATGACGTCCCGGCTGGCAACTTGCATGTTGTCAGATGCAGCGGCGTCGTCGCCGGATCAGCCATGTGCGACGCCTTCCAGTTCATCCTGCGCAGCGGCAAGTACGCGTTCAGGCGCCGTCTTCAGCAGGTCCTGCGGCCGCTTGCCTCCCAAAAAACTGTTATGGGAAGAAAACCAGTACGCCAGGCCCCAGCCTTCCTTGCTGCCCTTGAACAGATCGATGATCTTTTTCAGCGCTTTCAACGGGCGGTAGCCATGGTCGCGGTCCAGTCCATAGCCGGGAAAATATTCGGTGCCATCGAGCCGGACCGTGAAGATGGTTCCTTCGCGCCGCCATTTGCTGGGCTGGGCGCTCAGGTTCGAGTCGCTGAAGCCGGCCACGGTGGCCACCTGCGATGCGGTCAGCCAGTCGGCAGAAGCGAAGACGGCCTTCTGCGCGCGCGCCATCATTTCCGCCTCTTTCAACATGACCGGCGTAGGGGGTTCTTTCGGGGCGAAGGCTTTGGCCAGGAACGCTATCTGTTCGGCCAGTTGCTCCTCCGTCGTCTGTCTGAACAGCCTGGCAGCGCCGCGCAACATGTTCTCCAGCGCGTCATTCTCGCTCTGTGAAATATCATCTATGGCGATCACCACCACGCGCTCGTTTTTCAGTCCATGCAACTGGTCGCTGAGTTCGGAGGGGCGTCCGGCGAACGACACGACGCTATCGGTCGCTGCTTCAAGTTCAATTTCCATCATGATTGCTCTCTACCGATTGATAACAATGATTAGCAAGACTTCAGTATAGCCTAAATAATTGTGTTTGCTATCTAGCTATCCATCTATCTATCTATCTATCACGGCCAGCGCGTGCCATGGAGGCACTGCACGATGAGGCAGGAATGCTACAACACCGTTTTAAACGTTAAACTGAGTAAATACCAATTGTTCTCACCTGGCGTGCCACCTAAAATCATGCCATTGATTCATCTACAGATGGCAAGCCATGCGGCCACCATCGCCACCCATTACCCGACCATACATGCAAAAACTCCTATTCTGCTGCCTCGCCAGCGGCAGCCTGCTGTCCACCCAGGCCCAGGCCCAGAGCGCACCGGCGGCCGACGCCGTCGTCACCACCGCGCCGCCAGCCAAGGCTGCCGCCGCAACTGATACCACGCCTTCCGTCAGCGTCACGGCCGAGCGCCCGACGGGCCGCATCGACCGCCAGGTCTACGACGTCAAATCCGATGTCGGCAGCACCAATGGCACCGCCGCCGATGCACTGAACAATGTACCGTCGGTGGCGGTCGATCCGGACGGCACCGTGTCGCTGCGCGGCAGCAGCAATGTGCAGATCCTGATCGACGGCAAGCCGTCGGCCATGCTGCAGGGCGATTCGCGCGGCGCCACGCTGAACGCGATGGCGGCCGACGATATCGAATCGGTGGAAGTGATCAACAATCCGGGCGCCCAGTTTGGCAATGAAGCCGGTGGCGGCCCCATCCTGAACCTGGTGATGCGGCGCAACCGCAAGCCGGGCGGCTTTGCCACCGTCAATGCCAACAAGGGCATCGCCGGCCGCTACAACACGGCCGTGTCGGGCACGTATAACGAAGGCCCATGGGGTTTCCAGGGCGGCGTCAATTTCCGCCACGACGGGCGCAATTCGGAGGGCGAAGTGAGCCGCGAGCGGCTCGACCGCCAGACGGGCGCGTTTGCCCCCAGCAGCCAGAGCTCCATCAGCAACGGCCTGAACGATTCGCTGGGCGTAAACGGCACCGTCAACTACAACCTGAACGCCAATGACACGCTGGCCGCCAGCGTGTCGTACAACGGCCGCAGCAATGACGCGCGTTCGACCGACCGCTACATCAACGGCGACAGCGCGGGCAATACCATCGGCGACTATGTGCGCAGCACCTTGCGCAATGGCGACAGCCGCAACTACAGCTGGGGGGCGCGCTACGATCACAAGGGCGAGTTGCCGGGCGAAACGCTGAAGATCGATCTGCGCGTGTCGTCGTCCGACAATGAAAACAACAGCGACTACGCCAACGTCTATGCGATTGCCACCGGCAACGCGCAGGACAGCCGTGCGCGCCAGCACAGCGACACGGGCAACCGCATCGTCGACTTCAGCGGCGACTACGAGCGTCCGCTGGCCGGCGGCACCGCCAAGCTCGGCTACAAGGTGGCCGACAACAAGAGCAGGTTCGATACGCTGTACACGGACATCAATCCGCTGACGCTGGCCGAGACCGTCAACCCGATGCGCAGCAACCGCTACGAACTCGACGAGCGCACCATCGCGCTGTACGGCTCCTACCAGATGCGCCTGTCGGAGCGCTGGGGTGCGCTGGCCGGCCTGCGGGCCGAATACACCGACCTCGACATCCGCCAGATCACGGGCGGCATCGAAGCGGGCAACAGCTATGTGAACTATATTCCCAGCCTGTTCGCCACCTACAAGGTCGACGACGAAAGCAACCTGCGTTTCAGCTATGCGCACCGCATCCGCCGTCCGAACGCGGGCGACCTGAACCCGTACGTGGTGTACCGCGACGAATTCAATGTCTCGTCCGGCAACCCGCAACTCAAACCGACGCAGACCGATTCGTTCGAGGTCGGCTATGAAACCAAATTGTTCGGCCTGGAAAGCAGCCTGCGCGGCTACCACCGCCGCGACAAGGACGCGATTGTCGACTACCGTTACTTCATCAGCGACAATGTCTTGCTGACCACGCGTGAAAACGGCGCCGGCAGCCATTCGAGCGGCCTGGAATTCAGCCTGTCGGGCAAGCTGACGCCATCGCTGACACTCAATACCAGCGGCAACCTGGCACGCAGCGAGCAGACCTCGCAGGACGACCTGGGCAACCGCAGCACGCGCATCGCCAACTCCCTGAGCGGCCGCGCGCGCCTGAACTACCAGCTCAATCCGTCCAACCAGTTGCAGATGGCCTTGCAGATGCAGGGCAAGACGCTGTCGGGCCAGGGCTACCGCTCGCCGAACAATACGCTGAACATGAGCTGGCGCCATACGGTGACGCCGCAGCTGAGTCTGGTCATGAACGTGACGGATGTACTCAGCACCAACAAGATGGAAACTGTCATCAACAGCGCCTCGCTGCGCGAAACCAGCACGCGCCGTTTCGATGGCCGCATGGTGTATGTGGGGTTGTCCTACCGTATCGGCGGCGCCAGTTCGGCAGCGAAAGAAGGCGAGCGCGAGCCGCGCTTCGGTCCGCCGGGCGGCCGCGGACCGGGCGGGCCAGGTGGTCCTGGGCCGGGTGGACCGGGTGGCGAACCGGGCTGATGTCAAGATTTACCCCAAACGGCGAAAAGGCCGGGATCGGACCCTGAGGGGCCGATCCCAGTCGTTGCCGCTGGGGTGAAAAATTGCCTCGGCGTTTCAGGCCTTGGCGACTTCCTTGAGGAAGTCGACAAAACTGTCCGCATGGCGCACGAATTCCCAGGTGCCAGCACCATGTTCCGCCGTGTAGACGGGGGCGTCGCCGTCAGCGATGGCTGACAGATCCAGGCAATACGGATCGGCGCCCGCATCGGCAATCACCACATAGTTGGCCGGCCAGCCGACAATGACCTTCTGGTCAACGGGATTGTATGCATACCCGTGCTGCGCCTTGATCAGCTCTGCCGCACCATACAGATTCAGACCCTGGAAATACCGCTTGCTGTCGATATGCACGCGCAGCGGCGAATACCGGGCCAGGAAGCGCCGGTATTGTTCCGGCAAGGTCCAGTGCTGGTCGATGGCGGCCAGGTCGGCCTCGCTGGCGATGACCAGCCAGTTCGATGGACGCGCCAGGTCCTGGTCCTGCTTGCGTTCCTTCGCCAGCCGTTTCTCCAGCCGGGCTGCGGCTTTTTCCAGCACAGATACAGGATCAGCCAGCGACGCATGCGTGGCTGGCGGCGCAAAGCCCGCACCGTCCGGATAGCCCGCGCGCTGCCAGGCCAGCACGTCATCGAGCCGCAGGCTGTCCAGCTTCCAATGGCCGGGGTCCTGCGACAGGCCGGCGTCGAATGGCTGGCGGCTGAACACGGCCAGGCTTTTCACGGCCTTGGCCCTGACTTCCCGCGGCATGGCATCCGCGACAGCCAGCGCCACCACGGTGCCGTACGCCTCCTTGCCAGCACTTTTCAGCAAGCCGTCGATGCCCCAGTAAGCGAGCGTGGGTTGCGTCACGGCCCATGTGAAAAAGTCCTTCAGCTCTTGCGGCTGCATCAGGCCCACGATGGAGTTGACCAGTGAGCTGCGCCAGTGCAGCAGCTGGCCCTCGCGTGCATAGTCGCTCAGTATCTCCATCACGGCCAGCCGGTCGGTTTCGCCGTGTTTCTTGATCAGCCTGTCCTTGAGCGTGGCGAACTTGCCGCCATCGGTTTCGTCGAACAGTTTGCGGTGCAGTGCTGCCAGTGGTGTGATCGCCATCGTATTCCTGATTAGGTCGGTCTGCTGATTTTACAAGCAAAGTGATTATTCAGGAAATAGTGTTTGAAAGTTAATCTCATGCGTTTCCGATATGCAGGAATCGAGAAGGTACTGAACAGGTAAAATAATATTTATATTGTAATATGTTGCCTGTTTCCATCATGTCAGGCCCGGTAAATAATGAAAGCCTATTTCAAGACCAGCGTGTTTTTATGCTGTTTGCTGTCTGTCGTCTATCTGTTCTTGATGCGCAAGACGTTTCCGATGGCCAGTGATGGCAGTGGCCCCAACGGCGATGCGCTGATCGCCTTTTTTATCTTTGTTATCGCCTGCATCGTGCATGTCCATACGGTGATACTGGCGATTTTCCTGTACGCGAATAACAGGCATGGCGCCACAATCGCATTGGCCATTCTGGCTGTCAGTGCGCTGTTGCTGTTCTCGCCTGAAATCAGATCCATCACCAAAAAGCAGCTATCCGATTACCGATACAACGCCAGCGCGACCACCAAAACTTATAACGCGATCAGGTCAGGCACGCCTGCCGAATTCTTTGGCTATTTCGATCAGATCCCCGACCGCGAAAAAACATGGGGGTATGTCCGAGAATTGATGGTGGACCTGGGCAAGGCCGGCCGGGTCGATCTGCTGGAACAGCTGGAAACAAAAGGTTTTCCGGTCGCCGAGGCCGGTCATGAGCAGAACTGGACCGATGTGGTGTTTGCCCCGGTGTATAGTGAAACACTGTCACCGGAACAACGGTTGAACGTGCTGCAGTGGGTGTTTTCCAGGGGAGAACCGTTAAAGTTCTCGCTGAAGCAGTCCGGGCACGCTTTTTTCTCGATTGAAAAGTTTTCAAACGCTTACAAGGACATCGACAATCCAGTCACCAGGAAAGTCTTTGATCTGCTGGTCAGCCACGGCGCCGACTTCAAGGGCAGCAATACCGGCTATGTGCTCTGGTATTCGGCTCGATTCAACCATCTTGACCACGTCAGGTTTTTGCTGGCCCAAAAAGCCGATCTCGAGTACATCGACGAGAATCTGCATACCACTGCCTTCGATGAAGCCATCGAGAACAAAAATCAAGCCATCATGCAGGAACTATTAAAGGCGGGAGCGAAAAAGTCCAGCCAGTTGCAAGGCGCGCTTCCATAACCAGAGCGGAACCGCGCGTTTGCTACTGCATTCAGACAGCCATGGCCGCCTTGATCGGCGCATGGTGTTCGTAGCCGTCCAGCGAAAAATCGGATGGCTCGATTTTTTCCAGCCACTCCGGTTCGTACTTGCCGGTGTTCGCAAAGTCCGGCACGCGCTCGGAAATGACGAAACGCGGCGCGGCGAAGGGCGTGCGTTTCAATTGTTCCTGCACCATGTCGAGGTGGTTTTCATAGATGTGCGCGTCGCCGATGAAATACGTGAACCAGCGCGGCGTGTAGCCGGTCAGGCGCGCCACCAGATGCAGCAGGGCCGCGCCTTCGGCGATATTGAACGGCGTGCCCAGGCCAATATCGTTGCTGCGCACGTACAGGCACAGCGAGATTTCGCGCGTGCTGGCATTCGGGATGAACTGGTACAGCAAGTGGCAGGCGGGCAGGGCGACGGCGTCCAGCACGGCCGGGTTCCAGCCGTGGAACAGGATGCGGCGGCTGCCCGGATTGTTCATGATGGTGTCCAGGCATTCGCGCAGCTGGTCGACCGCCTTGTAAAGAAGCACTTTCTGCACGCCGTCCTCGGCGATGGGGGCTACCAGCGTATAGCCGTTGGCCTGCGCGTCGGCGATCTGCGCCGGCTGATCCGCATCGAGCAATTTGTAGGCGGGCCACTGGCGCCACTGCACGCCGTACACGGGCCCGAGGTCGTCCTCGCCTTCGCGGTACGGGTTGGCCAGCCACTGCGCGTTTTCATTCGCGTTCTGGTCCCATACCTTGCAGCCCAGCGCGCGGAACTCGGCCGCATTGCGCGAGGCGCGCAGGAAGGCGCACAGTTCGCCGATCACGGATTTGAACGCCAGTTTCTTGGTCGTCACGGCCGGAAAACCGGCGGCCAGGTCGAACCGCATCATGGCGCCGGGCACGCTCAGGGTACGGATGCCGGTGCGGTTGTCTTGCCAACTGCCGGTGTCGAGGACGGTCTTGATCAAATCTTGATATTGCTGCATGGTACGCTCCAACGGTAAGGATGGTGATTGTAACGCAGCGGCCTGGCGGGCCACGGAAAGGCCCTTCGGCCGCATGTTAAATTGGCTTGCACATATGACTCTGTGGTAACTTATGTGTTCACAAAGAAATAATAAGAAACGGCTCCCTGCGTACCATGTTTTTGCGACAATTTTTTGATCGGCATCACACTGCCATGGTGGAGATGCGCAAGGCCGATTTTCTCAAGGCCAATTTGCGCCTGATCTTGGCCTGGCCCTTGCTGGGCCTGGCGCTGGCGGCCGTGCTGTGGACGGCGACCCTGCTGCAGCTGCAGGCGGAAAAAAAGGTCGCGCAGCAGCAGGCGCTGGGCAATGTGGCCTCGCTGTCGCGTGCCTACAGCCAGTATCTGCTGCGCACGGTCGAGCAGATGGACCAGCTGACCTTGCAGCTCAAGTATGAATGGGAAAATGCCCATGGCAAGCTGCGCCTGGAGCAGCTCAAGACGCGCGGCATGTATGCGATGCCGCAGTTTGCGCTGGTGGCCATTTTTGACCGCAAGGGCCAGGCCGTCACCAGTACCGCGCCCATGCAGCGCCTGCGCGATACCGAGCGCAGCGACTTTCTGCTGCGTCACTGGCGCAGCAATTCGAGCGCCTTGCGCATCGCGCTGGGCAGGGAAGGGCAAAGCGGTGCCGGCACGCTGGTGCATTTTACGCGCCGGCTGGACGACGCCGACGGCAATTTCGACGGTGTGCTGCTGATCTCGGTGCGCTCCGCCTATTTTTCCGAATTCTACGACAGCGTCAATTTCGGCAAGCTGGGCATGTCGGCCATGGTCGGCGAGGAGGGCGAGCTGTTCAGCGTGCGCCTGGGTTCGACCGTGCTGGTGCCCGAAGGCGCGCCGTTTCTCGATACCGGTTTCCTCGACACCGACAGCGGCGCCATGCAGTCGGGTGGGCGCACGGCGTTTGCCGACGCGCAGAACCGCTATGTCGGCTGGCACGCGCTGAAAGCCTATCCGTTCACGGCGGTGGTCGGTTTGGCCGACACGCAGGTGCTGCAGCCGTACCAGGAAACGCGCACGATTTATCTGGGCATCGCCACGGCCGTGAGCCTGCTGCTGCTGGCGTTTACCTGTATCGCCACCGGGCTGTCGCTGCGCCTGGCCTGGCGCCATCACCAGTCCGAAGGCGTGCGCAATGCCTACCGCATGGCCACCGAGGGCACCAGCGACGGCTTTTACATCATCGCCGCGCTGCGCAATGCCGACGGCGTGATCATAGATTTCGAACTGGTCGACTGCAACGAGCCGGGCGCGGACTTCTTCGGTGTGCGCCGCGAGCAGCTGCTGGGCATGCGGCTGCAGTCGCGCGCGCACGAGCCGTATTTCCGCGACCTGATGCACAACTACCGGGCCGCCATGGTGTCCGGCTTTTCGGAGGAGGAAATCGAACTGGCCGACGGCAATCCGTTCAAGCTGCGCTGGATACGCCGGCGCCTGGTGCGCAGCGGCGACCGGCTGGCCGTCACCTTGCAGGATATCAGCGCGGCCAAGCTGCACGAGCAGGACCTGCGGCGCGTGGCCAACGAGGACGGCCTGACCGGGTTGCCGAACCGCTACTGGCTGCAGCAGTTCCTGCCCGGCGCGCTGGCGCGCGCGGCGCTCGGTGGCCATATGCTGGCGCTGCTGTTCATCGACTTCGACGGCTTCAAGGACATCAACGACACGCAGGGCCATGCCGAAGGCGACAAGGTGCTGCGCGCCGCCTCGCTGCGCCTGAACGCCGTGCTGCGTCCCGGCGACCATGTGGTGCGCCTCGGCGGCGATGAATTCGTGGTGCTGCTCGATCCGGTCGAAGACGACAGCCGCGCCGAGCAGGTGGCGCAGCGCATCGCCATCGCCTTCGACGAGCCGTTCTACCTGGGCGCGGAGCGCCACAAGATGGGCGCCTCGATCGGCATCAGCGTGTATCCGCGCGATGGCGCCGAAACCGAAGTGCTGATGAAGAATGCCGATATCGCCATGTACGCGGTCAAGACAGCGGGCAAGGGCCATCACCGCTTCTTCCAGCCGGCCCTGTTCGAAACCATCCGCCACCGGCGCGAACTGGAACAGAGCCTGGTCACCGCGCTGGAGCAGGATGAATTCCTGGTCGTCTACCAGCCGCGCGTCGACACCATGAGCGGCCGCCTGTGCAGCATGGAGGCGCTGGTGCGCTGGCAGCATCCCGTGCATGGCATGGTACCGCCGCTGGAATTCATCCCGGTGGCCGAAAGTAGCGGCCTGATTTCGCAGCTGGGCGAAGTGGTGATCGAAAAGGTGTGCCAGCAGATGGCGCGCTGGAAGACCTATGGCCTGCAGCTGGTGCCTGTTTCCATCAACGTCTCGGCGCGCCAGTTCGGCCGCGGCGACGTGCACCGGGTGCTGGCCTCCGCGCTGTCGCGGCATGGCATCGACGCGCAGCTGATCGAAGTCGAGATCACCGAGTCGGCCATGATGGATGAACAGAACCGCGCGGTGGAGCAGCTGGCGGCCATCCGCGCGCTGGGCGTGCGCCTGCTGGTCGACGATTTCGGCACCGGCTATTCGTCGCTGTCGCAGCTGCAGAAGTTCGCCATGGACGGCCTGAAGATCGACCGCGCCTTCACCATGGAGCTGGGCCGCTCGGAGCAGGGCGAAGTATTCGTGCGCGCGATCGTCTCGATGGCCCATGCGCTGGGCATGAGCGTGGTGGCCGAAGGCGTGGAAACGCGCGAACAGCTCGACATGCTGCACGCGTTGCAGTGCAATGAAGTGCAGGGCTATTTCATCTCGCGGCCGGTGCCGGCCGAGCAGATGCTCGAGCTGATGCTCAAGCGCTTCCTGATCGAGCATCCGGCCCGCACGCACCCGCCATTTTCTCTCGCTTCGTAAAATAGAGCGACCGTTCGCTTTATTTTCGAAAATATTATATGCTTCGGCGGTGCCGACCGTGATTGGAGTCGCGGTCGCCATGCACGACACACACCAAGCATGACAATGATAAAGAGAGACTCACTTGAAACCATCGTATCTGCCACTGATCATCGCCGCCGCATTGGCCGGCCTGTCCACCACCGCCCAGGCTTCGGGCTACCGTTTCGGCTCGCAAAGCGTGTCCGGCCAGGGTAGCGCCGACGCCAATGGCGCCGAAGCGTCCGACGCCTCGACCATTTTCTACAACCCGGCCGGCATGTCGCGCCTGGAAGGCACGCAGCTGCTGGGCGGCGGCACTCTGGTGCTGCCGCATTCCTCGTTCCAGGACACGGGATCGACAACTTTCACCAACCGTACGCCCGGCGGCACCACCAAGGATTACGCACCGGACGCCGTGTTCGCACCGGCCCTGTATGCCAGCAAGAAGATCAACGACCAGTGGACCGTCGGCGCCGGCCTGTTCGTGCCGTACGGCGCCAAGCTCGATTACGGCAACGAGTGGAGCGGCCGCTACGCGATCAGCAATATCAAGCTCGAAGCAATCGCATTGAATCCTTCCGTCGCGTTCAAGGTCAACGAGCACCACTCGTTCGGCTTCGGCGTGACCGCCGAATTCATGAAGGCCGAACTGGGCCAGGCCGTCGACGTACCGGGTTCCGTGGCGTTCCTGGCACAGCACGCGCCGGCTACCTCGCAGGCATTCCTGGCCAATATCGCCCGCACCCAGGGCCTGGCTGCGGCGCAGGCTGCCGGCGCCGCGCTGGTGGGCGCGAAAGACGGCCACGCCGAGATGGACGGCAAGGACTGGGGCTTCGGCTTCAACCTGGGCTACCTGTACCAGATGGACGCAGCGACGCGCATCGGTATCGCCTACCGCTCGTCGATCTCGCACAAGCTCAAGGGCAACACGGTGTGGGACTTTTCGCAGGTGTCGAACAACGCGGCCGTCAATGCCTTTATCGCCGCCGCTTCGCGCAAGGTCAATTCCGGCGCGCTGGTCGAACTGCGCACGCCGGAAACGCTGTCGATCAACGGCTTTCACCAGATGGATGACAAATGGGCGCTGATGGGCGACGTCACCTGGACCCGCACCTCGCGCCTGGAAAACCTCGACATCCAGTTCCCGCCGACGGCCGAAGGCGACGAGCGCATACGCCAGCAGTGGAAAGACACCTACCGCGTTTCGCTGGGCACCAACTACAAGTACAGCAGCAATCTGCTGCTGCGCGCCGGTATCGCCCACGACCAGGCGCCCGTGCGCAGCGCCGAACTGCGCCACCCGGCGCTGCCGGACAGCGACCGCATGCAGTACTCGATCGGCGCGAACTGGAAGCTGGACGCCAATTCCTCGCTGGACCTGGCCTACAGCTTCATCGACTTCAAGGATGCGGCGGTCAACTACACCAACCTGTGCTCGCCGGTGACGACCGGCTGCACCGGCAATGGCGAAACCACCAAGGGCCTGTTCAAGACCCGCATGCAGTTGCTGGGACTGGCTTACAACTACAAGTTTTAAGCGAGTTTGCCGGTGGTGTCGGATTACGCCCTTCGGGCTAATCCGACCTGCGCCCGCTGTAATGGCGGTGTCGGGTTACGCGCTGCGGGGCTAACCCGACCTGCATGTCTACAAGTTTCAAGCGTTCAAACCCCGCGGCAAAACTGGGGTCGGACCCTCAGGGTCCGACCCCGGCTCTTCATGGGTTCAGGGTTGAAATCCGGCGACCAGCAAATCCAGCGCCTTGCGCACCGTGTCATCGGCCATTTCCAGCAACTGATCCCCCACATACCATTCCACCACGCTGTGGTTCGGCAACGCGCCATGGCTGGCGCGCCCGAACAGCCAGATGCCGTGCTCTTCAGCCACCTGGTTGCGGATCGCGATCGCCCGTTCTCGCGAGACGGGCAGATGCAAATGCAGCATATTGGCCTGCGGCCGGGCCGGATTGACGGCGATCGCCGGGTAATCCTTCAGCACCCGGTACAGCCACTGCGTGCGCGCAAAATACTGCGGCATGGCGGCCAGGCGCGCGTCGAACTGCATTGCCGCGGCCACCACATACGGCGTGCGGTGCACGATATTGCCGCCCTGGCGGTGGAACCACGCGCGGGCGCGGGCAACGAATGACGGGCTGCCGGCCAGCACGGCGCCGCCCAGGCCCGCAATGCCCTTGTACAGCGACACATACACGGAATCGAAGCCGTCGCAGATCGCGTCCAGCGGCTGGCCGAAAGCCGCCCGGGTTTCCCACAGCCGCGCGCCGTCCATGTGCAGATGAATATTGTTGTCGCGGCAGTGGTGCTTGATCTCGTTCAGTTCATCCCATGACGGGCACTGGCCGCCGATCTCGCGCATCGGCAGTTCCACCTGCGCCGCGCCCAGCGCATCGGGCACGGCGCGCAGGTCGTCCGCCGTCCATGGACGGTGCGGGTCGCCGATGAACAGCGCCTTGAAATGGTCGAGCAGCTCATGGTTGCCGCGTTCGTGGCGCAGGATATGCGAGGTCGGATGCAGGGCCACCAGGCGCGAGCCGCGGTCCTGGCAGGCCAGCCGCAGCGCGGTGACCTGGGTCATGGTGCCGGTGATGCAGAACACGGCCGACTCGAAGCCCAGCAGCGCCGCGATCTTGTTTTCGAACGCCTCGATCAGCGCGCCTTCGCCATAGGTGTCGTGCGCCACGTCGTGCGCTTCGCACCACGCGGCCATGGCGGCAAAGGTCTGTGCGGGCGTGGGCTGGCGCTGGCCCGGCACGACGGTGTGGCAGCGCTGGCGCAGTTCAGTATCGGTCAAGGCGGTCTCCGTGCTTACAGTGTGGCGGTGGCGAGCTTGGCGCCAAAGCCGATGAACATGGCGCCCACGCCGCCGCCCATGCCGGCCGACAGACGGCGACGGCGGCGGAAGGTTTCGGCCAGGCGCGCACCAACAAAGATAATGGCGGTCAGGTAGGTAAAGCTGCACACCTGGCAGATCAGTCCCAGGCCGACGAACGACAGCGCCGGCGTGGAAAAGCCTGGATCGACAAACTGGATAAAGAAGGAGATGAAGAACAGGATCGCCTTCGGGTTCATCAGGCTGATGATCAGCGCCTTGCGAAACGGATCGCTTTCCTTCACCGCCACCGGCGTGTCAGCCGTGGTGTGCGCGACGTCCCTGGCGCGCAGCTTGCGCCAGCAGCCGACCAGCATCTGCATGCCGATCCAGGCCAGGTAGGCCGCGCCGATATACTTCACCACGTAAAACAGCGCAGGGCTGGCTTTGAGCAGCGAAGCCACGCCGCAGGCCGACAGCACCATCAAGATCAGGTCGCCCAGAAAAATGCCGCAGGCGCCCTGGTAGGCCGGGCGCACGCCGCGCTGCGCGGCCACCGACAAGACGTACATCGAATTGGGGCCGGGCAGGATCACGATAAAGATGGTGCCGAGCAGGAAAGTCCAGAAGTCGGTAATGCCAAGGCTGGCGTGAAAAAAAGCATTCATGTCACGACTCAGTTGATCTGCACGTTGTGGAACTGCAGCGCTGCCAGGTTGGCGTAGATGCCGCCGAGCGCCACCAGCGAGGCATGCGTGCCCGTCTCGACGATCTTGCCGTCTTCCATCACGATAATGCGGTCGGCGCGCTGCACGGTGGCCAGGCGGTGCGCGATGATGACGGTGGTGCGGCCAACCATGGCCGCTTCCAGCGCCTTTTGCACCAGGCGTTCCGATTCGGCGTCGAGCGCGCTGGTCGCCTCGTCGAGCAGCAGCAGCGGCGGGTTTTTCAGCAGCGCGCGCGCGATCGCGATGCGCTGGCGCTGGCCGCCGGACAGGCGCACGCCGCGCTCGCCAAGGAACGACTTGTAGCCGTTCGGCAGGCGCTCGATGAATTCGTGGGCGGCCGCCATTTTCGCCGCCGCGATCACTTCCTCGTCGGTGGCATTGGCGCGGCCATAGCGGATGTTTTCCATTGCGTCGTTTGAAAAGATCACGGTGTCCTGCGGCACGATGCCGATCGCGTCGCGCAGCGTATGCAGGTCCAGCTGCCGGATATCGACGCCATCGAGGCGGATGCTGCCGCTTTGCGGATCGTAGAAGCGCAGGAACAGCTGGAACAGCGTGGTCTTGCCGGCGCCCGACGGGCCCACCACGGCCACCGTTTCGCCGGCGCGGATATCGAGGCTGACATGGTCCAGGGCGGCCGTGTCCGGGCGCGACGGATACGAGAACATCACGTCGTCCAGGCCCAGGGCGGCGCCGTTGGCGGCGCGCGCCGGCAGGGCCAGCGGGGCGGCGGGCGACATGATGTCCGATTTGACGGCCATCAGTTCCAGCAGGCGCTCGGTGGCGCCGGCCGCGCGCTGTGCTTCGCCCATCACTTCGGACAGCGCGCCGATGGCGCCGGCCACGATGGAGGCGTACAGGATGAACTGGCCCAGGTCGCCACCCGTCATCGAGCCGTCGAGCACGGCGCGCGCACCGAGCCACAGCACGAACACGATGGTGCCGAACACCAGCAGGATGGCGATCATGGTCAGCAGGGCGCGCGCGCGGATGCGGCGCATGGCTGTCATGAAGGCGCCTTCGACGGAGTCGCCGAAGCGTTTCGATTCGATTTTTTCGTGCGTAAACGCCTGCACGGTGGGCATGGCGTTGAGGATTTCGCCGGCCATGGCCGAGGCGTCGGCGATGCGGTCCTGCGAATCGCGCGACAGCTTGCGTACCTTGCGGCCGAACACGATGATGGGCACGATCACCAGCACCAGCAGGCCGATAATGATGCCGGCCAGCTTGGCGCTGGTGACGAACAGCATCACCAGGCCGCCGAGGAACAGCAGCACATTGCGCAGCGCCATCGAGATGCTGGTGCCGACCACGGCCTGGATCAGGGTGGTGTCGGTGGTAATGCGCGACAGCACTTCGCCGGTCTGCGTGGTTTCAAAGAACTCGGGGCTTTGCGTGACGACGTGGCGGTACACGGCGCTGCGGATGTCGGCCGTGACGCGCTCGCCCAGCCACGACACGGTATAGAAACGCGCGGCCGTGGCCAGCGCCAGGATCGAAGCCACGCCGAACAGCGCCAGGAATACCAGGTCGACGTGCTGGATGCTTTTCGAGCCGGCCGCACCGCCGAAACCCAGGTCGATCATCTGCTTGAACGCGGCGGGTATGGCCAGCGTGGAGGCGGCCGCTACCACCAGCGCGATGCCGGCCAGGATGAACTGCTTGCGGTAGGGCGTCAGGAAGGGCATCAGGCCCTTGAAGGCGGCCAGGCTGCCTTTTTGCAGTTCGCGGCTGCTGCCGGTCGCGCTGGTGCTGGCGGAGGGGGTCTTGTCGGTGCTGCTTGCTTCGGTGCTGGTTGTCATTGGTCTTCGCTTTGATTACATATTGGGTACTGCTGGTCATTACAGCTTCATCGGCGCCACATACCCCGTCATTTCCAGATAGGCGTGGCCGGCCGGCTGGCCGTCGCGCTTGACCGTCACCGCGCCTTCCCAGTACACGGCCCCCGTCGAGCGGCGCGAATCGAGTTCCTGGTCCGGCTGCAATGGCGTGACCTGCCAGCGCGTGGCGCCGGTGCGAATTTCGGTGGCGACCGGGTATTCGGCCCTGGTGCGCGGCGAGCGCCACAGCTGCGTGGGCGTGAAATCGACCTCGCCCGGCGCGAACTGCGTCACCTTGCCGGACGCATCGCGCCAGCTGGCATGGGCCCATAGTTTAGCACCTGTCGTGCTGCGGATCTGGAAGGCCATCAGGGCGCCGCCGTCATCGAGGTTGGCGCCCAGCCAGTTCCAGCCGCTGGCGTTTGCATCGAGCACCTGGCTCGACCACTCGTGATCGAGCCAGGTAGTGCCCGTCACCGCCTCCGGCTTGCCGCCGTTGCGCGCGATGGTGCCACGGGTAGCGAGCTGCGGCACGCTGTAGTAGTAGCTGGCCTGTGCGGGCAGGGGCCCCTTGCGTGAAAAACCGCCTTCGCCCTGCAGCAGTACCGGCTGCGTGGGCGCCAGTGTCAGCTGCAAGTTGAAGTCGCGCGCCGCCAGCGCCACCTGGTAGCTGCCGTCAGGCTGGCGCTGCATGCGCCAGCCATCGAGCTTGACGTCGGTGTCGCCCACCTTGGCATAGGCCAGCCCAAAACCTTCGCGCGCGCTCTTTTCATCGTGCAGCAGCTTGCCCAGCTTCGGATCCGACAGCGCCGCATGGCCGATAATCAGCTGCCTGGGCGCGAACGCGCTGGGGTTGTCCGCATCGGTGGCGGTGGCGCTGCGAAAGAATGTAACCTGGTAGCCCAGCTGCTCGCCGCCAGCCGTCCTGACCCAGCCGGTGGCGTACCACCATTCCGTTTTATAGGCGGGATGGGCACCGAAGTCGTGCGGCAGTGTCAAGGACTGGCCGGCCGGCAGCGCAGTGACCGGTGCAAACGCGGGCGGCGCGGCGAAAACCGGCAGGGCCAGCGCCAGCAATAACAAAATCGAACGGCGCATTACCAGTCCTCCCTGACGGCGCGAATGGGACCACCGGACAGTGCCTGGCGGCCCGAGACCAGCGCGGTGGCGGCGGCAGCGGCCAGCAGCGCGCCGGCGACGGTGGCGATCAAGGGCCACGGCAGGTGCAGCTGCATGGTCCAGTGGAACGATTGCGGATTGACGATAAACACCAGCACAAAGCTGATCAGCAGGCCCAGCACGAAACCGGTGGCAATGCCCAGCGCCGTCAGCGCGCCGCCTTCGAGCGCCAGGATGCCGAGAATCTGCCCGCGCGTGACGCCCACATGGCGCAGCATGCCGAATTCGCGCGCGCGCGCCAGCGTCTGCGCCGAAAACGTGGCGGCCACGCCGAACAGGCCGATGACGATGGCAATCGCCTCGAGCAGATAGGTGACGGCAAAGCTGCGGTCAAAAATCTGCAGGCTGAGCGCCCGGATCGCGGACGGCTCCGACACTTCCAGGCTGTCGCCGAACGGCAGCGCTTTCAGGCCTTGCTGCAGGCTGGCGGCGCTGCTGCCTTTGGCCAGCCAGATGGCCGCGTCGCTGACATCCATGTCTTGCGTGATGGCGCGGTAGGCGTCGAGCGGCATCTGGATCGAGCCGCTCGAGCGCGCGTAGTCGCGCCAGATGCCGGCGATATAAAACTCGTGCAGGCCGCCGGCCAGCGGCAGGGCAATCGTCTGGCCGGGCTTGCGGCTGTACAGGTCGGCCGTGGCCTCGGACAGCCAGACCGGTTTCGCACCGGGCGGAACAGGCAGGGTATCGCCCACCAGCACCAGGCTCTTGCCCGGATCCTGCAGGTTGATCGGGCGCGCGATCAGCACCACATTGGGCCGGTCGGCCGCCAGCGACACGCTGCGCAGGCGCTGGAAGTCGGCCCGCGCCACACCGGGCAGGGCGGTAACGGCCGCCTGTTCGCGCGGATCGAGGCCCGAAGTATTGCCGCCGGCGGAGGCGCGCACATACACGTCGGCCGGCAGCACCTGCAACAGCCAGTCGTCGACCGAGACGCGGAAACTCGACACCATGATGGCCATCGCCACCATCAGGCTGAAGCTCGACAGCACGCCACCGAGTGCGATGCCGGCCTGGCCGGATGCATTGGCCAGGCGCGCCAGGGTCAGGCTCGGCACCGGCGAACGGGCGCTGATCGTCGTGCGCAGCCAGAGGCGGTTCAGGAAATGGAACACCACCGCCGCCAGCTGCGGCATCAGCGCAATCGCGCCGATCAGCAGCAGGGCGATCGACAGGTAGCCGAACAGCGGCAGCTCGAAGACGGGCGGCAGCAATGTCAGCAAGCCGGCGAGCGCCAGGCAGGCCAGCGCCGGCCAGGTCTTGGCCAGGCGCGTGGTGACCGCTTCCTCGCTACCCGATTTCAAGGCGATGGCCGGCGCCGCGCGCGCCGCTTCCAGCGCGGGGGCGGCGCAGCCCAGCAGGGCCACGCCCAGGCCCAGCGCAAAATAGACGATGGCGGCGACCGGCGTGAATTGCACCTGCGGCTGCACGCCCGCAAAGTAGCCGGCGCCCAGGTCGCCGCCAAAAAAGCGCAGCGCCACGGCGGCCAGCGCGTAGCCTGCCGCAATGCCCAGCGCCGCGCCGACCACGCCCAGGCTGGCGCCTTCGAGCAGCACCTGGCGCAGCAAGGAAGCGCGCTCCATGCCCAGCACGCGCAGCAGCGCAAACTGGCTGCGGCGGCGGATCACGGACAGCGCCTGGGTGGAAAACACGAGAAAGGCGCCGGTAAACAGGGCCACCAGCGCCAGCACGGTCAGGTTGACGCGGTAGGCGCGGCTGAGGTTATTGTTGCGGCTGTTCTGGTTTTCATCGTTGGGCTGGCCGACACGGAAGCGCCCCGGATACTGCGCTTCGAGGTCGCGCGCCAGTTGCGCCTGGAACGCGTCGCGGTTCACGCCATTGCGCAGTTTCAGGTCGATCCGCGACAGCTTGCCCAGCTTGTTGAAGCGCCACTGGGCCGCGCCGATATCCATCACGGCGATGCGCTGGCCGGCACGCGCGCGCTGCAGCGAGCCGGCCACGCGCAGCGAGACGCTGCCGGTGCCGGATTTGAGCGCCAGCTGCTCGCCTTGCGCCAGCTCCAGCCAGCGCAGCGCGGCCGGCGACAGAAAGATGGCGTCGTCGGCCAGCGTGTCGAACGGCTGGCCGTCAGCAGGCGCGCCGATCAGGTCGGGCGAGATGAAGCCAACCCGAAACACGTCGAGCGCCAGGATCTGCAGCGGCGTGCCGCTTTTTTCCGTTCCACCGGCGACGCCGGCATTGAGTTCGAGCACCGGCGAGGCGACGGCCACGCCATCGCGCTGCGCCAGCTGCGGATAGATGCTTTCATCGAACAGCGCTTCGCGCCCGGCCACCTGCACATCAGCCTGGCCGGACAAACTCTTGACGGCGGTGGAGAACTCGTTGAAGGCGGCCGCGTTGATCAGGTGGATGGCAAAGCCCAGCGATACGCCGATGGCAATGGCCAGGATGGCGACCAGCGCGCGCACCGGGTGGGCGCGCCATTCACCCAGCAGCAGCCAGCGCGACAGCAGTCTTTGCGAGGAGGCAGCGGTTCCGCTGGCGGGCGCGCTCAATGCAGGCATTCGATGGCGAGTTTTTCGCCGGCGCGGCGCACTTTCAGCTGTGCCGCATCGCGGTTGCGGTCAGCGGCGCCGACGGCGTCCTGCGCCGCCCATTTCTGCTCCAGGCGCAGCTGGGCGCAGCGTTTTTCACGTACCTCGGCCTGCTGCGCGCCGCGCGCGCGCGCCTGGTCTTCGCGTGCTTCGCGCTGCTTGCGCACCGATTCGAGCTGGCTGGCGACGCGCTCCTGGCGCGTGGCGGCGCCCTTGTCGACGGCTGGCGGCGGGGGCGGCACCTCGATGATCTGCAGCTGGCCGGCCGCGCACGGCGCTTCGCTGTAGCTGGTCTGGCCGTCCTGCACGCATTTGTAGACGGTCTGCGCGCTGGCAGTACTGGCTGCTGCCAATAGCAGCAAGGCTAACGCTTTCACAATATCTTCCCCGGGTTCATGATGTTCTGCGGATCGAGCGCCTGCTTGACGGCGCGCATCAGCTGCAGTTCCAGCGGCGACTTGTAGCGGGCCAGATCGGCCTTTTTCAGCGCGCCGACGCCGTGTTCGGCCGAGATGGAGCCGCCAAAGCCGTGAACCTGGTCATGCACGATGCGGTTGATGGCGTCCTGGTTGGCCAGAAAATCGCGGTCCGTCATGCCCGCTGGCGGCGCCACGTTGTAATGCAGGTTGCCGTCGCCCAGGTGGCCAAAGCACACCAGCTGGCAGCCGGGGAACGCCGCTTCCAGCGCCACGTCGGTGACGGCAATGAAGTCGGCGATGCGGGAGATCGGCAGCGAGATATCGTGCTTGATATTCTTGCCTGCCTGCGCCTGGGCCAGCGGAATATGCTCGCGCAGCTGCCACAGGCCTTCGCTTTGCGCCACCGAACTGGCGACCACGGCGTCCTCGATCAGTTCGTTTTCCAGCGCCGCGCCGATGCTGGCCTCCAGCAGTTCGATCGCATGCGCTTCGGACTGGCTGCTGGACAATTCCAGCAAGACGTACTGGCCATGCGGCTGCGCGAACGGGCGCGGCAGCTGCGCGAACTGCTCGGCCACCAGTTGCAAACAGTAGTGCGACATCAGCTCGAAGCCCGTCAGGCTGGCGCCGCAATGGTCCTGCATCAGGCTCAACAGACGCAGCGCGTGGCCTGGCGAGGCCAGGGCGGCCAGCGCCGTAATGCTCGCTTTCGGCTGCGGATACAGCTTCATCACGGCGCCGGTGATCACGCCCAGCGTCCCTTCGGCGCCGATATACAGGTCGCGCAAGTCGTAGCCGGTATTGTCCTTGCGCAGGCCGCGCAGGCCGGACCAGACTTCGCCCTGCGGCGTGACCACTTCCAAACCCAGGCACAGCTCGCGTGTATTGCCATAGCGCAGCACCGCCGTGCCGCCCGCATTGGTGGCCAGGTTGCCGCCGATGGTGCAGCTGCCTTCGGCCGCCAGCGACAGCGGAAACAGGCAGCCGGCGGCAGTGGCCGCCTCCTGGATGGTCTGCAGGATGCAGCCCGCGTCGACCGTGATGGTGCGGTTGACAGGGTCGATCTGGCGGATCGTGTTCAGGCGCGCCAGCGACAGCACCACGGCCGTGCCCGACGCGTCCGGTATGCTGCCCAGCACCAGGCCCGTATTGCCGCCTTGCGGCACTACCGGTATCGCCCACTGGCTGCAGGCGCGCATGATGGCGGACACCTGTTCCACCGAGCCGGGGCGCAGCACGGCCAGCGCCACGCCCGTAAACCGGTCGCGCCAGTCGGTCAGGAACGGCGCCATGTCGCCAGCCTCGGTCAGTACATGGGTGTCGCCCAGCAGTTCGCGGCAGGCGGCAAGGAAGTCGGCACGATCGCTCATTTTTTGATATTGACCTTATTTACTTTTTCCAGCAATTCCTTCGCCATGCGCTTGGCCGCTTTTTTATACGGACGCAGGTACAGCAGGGCGCAGCAGAAATAGACGCAGACGATGATCGCTTCGCCCCAGGCCATGAAGGCCGAAGCGGGGCTGGTGTCGCTGTAGCCGCGCACCACGCCTTCCGTGAAATACAGGAGGATGACCATCGACGACCACTGCAGGGTGTACACGTCGCGCTTGATCACGCCGTACAGGGGGATCAGCAGCGGCACGGCCTTCAGGGCCAGCCACGAGCCGCCCGGTTTCAGCGGCGCGATGACCATTTCCCACAGCACGCACCAGACGATCAGCACGGCCAGGCTGGCCATCGCGCCCCAGTGAAAATACTTGTGCAGCGCGCCGTGCATCATGCGCCCGCAAGCTTGACGGCGTTTTCTGCCAGGCGGCGGCCCAGCGCCAGCGCCAGGCGCTTTTCGTCGTCGCTGATGGCCTTGTCGCCGGCGATGCCGGACCAGTGCGTGGCGCCATACGGCGAGCCACCGGTGGAGGTGGTCATCAGCTCGGGATGGGTATAGGGCAGGCCCATCACCAGCATGCCGTGGTGGAACAGCGGGATCATCATCGACAGCAGGGTCGATTCCTGGCCGCCGTGCAGGCTGCCGGTGGACGTGAACACGCAGGCAGGCTTGCCGGACAGGCTGCCGGACAGCCAGTCGCTGGCCGTGCCATCCCAGAAGTACTTCATGGCGGCGGCCATATTGCCGAAGCGCGTGGGCGAGCCCAGCGCCAGGCCCGCGCATTCCTGCAGGTCGTCCAGTTCCACATACGGCGCGCCGTCGGCCGGGACTTCCGGCTGGGTCGCTTCGGCCACCGTGGAGACGGCCGGCACGGTGCGCAGCCGCGCATCGCAGCCCGGTACGCTTTCCACGCCTTGCGCAATCAGTTCGGCCAGCTGGCGCGTGGCGCCATGGCGGGAGTAGAACAATACGAGAATAATCAGATTGGTTGGCTTCATCATTGGTATTATAGGGCGCTTTACAGCC